>DAOUGY010000300.1:0-1562 GCA_034428975.1 Anaerolineaceae bacterium
ACGAGGTGAACAATGCGCATTGGCATCCTTTCGGACACGCATGACCGGCAAACGAATTTAAAGACCGCCCTGGAACATTTGCGGCGGGAAGGGGTTGACACTCTCATTCACTGCGGTGACCTGACGACCACGGCCACCGCGGAACTGCTGGCGGGTTTTACCGTTTATTTCGCCGCCGGCAACGGAGACGCGACCTGGGGCGAGGTGGTGGAGCTGTTGCAGCGCGCCAACCCGGCCAGCCGCGGCGGGCTGATGCTGACGATTGACCTGGACGGGCAAACCTGCCTGGTGCTGCACGGTCATCAGCCGGGCAAAATTAGTGAGATGGCGGCGGGCGGCAAGTATCGCATGATTTTTCACGGGCACAGCCATGTGGCCCGGGATGAATGGATTCACGGAACGCGCGTGATCAATCCCGGCGCACTCGGTGGGTTGAACCTGGCGGCGCGCAGCTTTGCCATTTTGGATACCCTCAGCGGGAAGCTGGAATTCATCCCGATCGATCGAAACACGCCGTGAAAACCGCGCGCATCCTTGTCCGGCTGTTGCTGCTGGTCCTGCTGACGGGCTGCCACGTGTGGCCTTACCGGCTTTACGAAGCGCGCCTGGGTGAGCTACCCGTAGTACCGATTGAACTGGACGGCGAAATCGCCACGGCACGCGCAGAGCTTTCGGCCATGGCCTGGTACGGCGATACACTGCTGATTGTGCCGCAATACCCGGCCCGCTTTCCGGGCGGCAGCTCCGGCTCCATTTTCATGCTGACGAAAGCTGAAATCGTGGATTATTTGGACGGCAAGTCCAATGCTCCGCTGGTCCCTCGCCTTCTGCCATTTTTTGCTGAAGGCGTTCGCGGACAGTTCCGCAGTTTCGAAGGGTATGAATCGATTGCCGTGGTGGGCAACACGGTGTACATGACGATCGAGGCGCGCCAGTCATTTGGCATGGTGGGATACATTGTGCGTGGCACGCTGGCTCCCGACCTGTCGGCTCTGACGATGGACGCCGGAACGCTGCAGGAAATTCCCACGCAGGCATCGATCGCCAACCGAACGGATGAAGCCATGACGGTGGCCGGCGAGCGGGTATTGACGTTTTATGAGAGCAACGGGCAGGCCGTCAATCCCACCCCGGTGGCGCATGTATTTGACCTTGCGCTGAATCCGCTGGGCACGATCCCATCGCCGTCGTTGGAATATCGCATCACGGATGCAACGACGGTGGATGAGCAGGGTCGTTTTTGGGTCATCAATTCATTTTTCCCGGTGGAAGCGTATGCCGAGGGCGTGAGCCCTGACTCTCTGGCCGAAACGTATGGCGTCGGGCCGAGCCATGCCAAATCGTACGTGGTGGAACGGCTGGTGGCGATGCAAGTGACCGATGCCGGTGTGGATCGTGTGGAGCAGCCGCCGTTGTACCTGGAATTGAGCGAGGATGGATCGGCGCGCAACTGGGAAGGATTGGTGCGGCTGGACCAGCGCGGCTTTCTGCTGGCGACCGATCGTTTCCCCGGCACCATTCTGGCCTTTGTCCCGTACGATTCGCCATAAACCGCGGAGGGC
>DAOUGY010000301.1:0-2881 GCA_034428975.1 Anaerolineaceae bacterium
CGGCGGATGATGCCCAGCGTGCCGCCGATGATGATCAGCACCAGCGCCAGCCCCATGGCAATGATGCCGTTGGTTTCCTCATAATTGGTGTCCCACTCTTTGGGGTAAGGCGTATCGGTGATGCGGCCGGCGGGCAAGGCGGTGACTTGTGCCGGAGGCGGGGTAACCACCAACGGCTCCACCGGCTGGGAGGCGTTCCAAATCATCAGGGCGACAAAAATAATCAGCACCGCCAGCATGATGAGCGTGGCCGGGTTGAGCATTCCCAGACGGGACAGGAAACGGGAAAAAGAAGATAGCGGTTTCATCGTTTGGGCGGCGCCTCCAGGCGCTGCACGGCGGCCTGAGCCGCCTGCACGGCATCCAATTCGCGATCAATCACCTGCAGGCCGGTTTCCTGCAGAATGGGGCCGATGTTGTTGTTGATGGCCGGCGGCGGGGCGATTTTCGCCGTCAGGGCCAGCGGGTTGAGCAGGGTTTGCAGACTCTGGTTTTTCCAGGCGGCCAGCGCGCTGGGGCGGGTGGGCATGAAGCCCGCGTCTGCCGTCCAGGCGCTCATAAACTCGCTTTCCACCAGATATTCGGCCAGCCGCTGTGCCCACTGGCGTTGTTCGGGGCGTGAATCCGCCAGGCACCACAACCAGCCGGTCGCCAGGGCGGCGGGCTGCTCGCCCAGGGCCGGCAGCGCCGCGATTTGCGTATCGGCGGGCAGCGCGCCAAGGAAGTGCGAAGCCCACACCACGGCCCAGGGGGCGCGCTGTTCCTGATAGGCTTGCCAGGCCTGCTCGTCACTGGCGAACTGATCCAGCCAGTTGGGGAAAGCCCCGCTGCGCGCGCCATTGCCATACAGCCGGTAGACCAGCGTCAGTGGATCGGTCTGCAAGGTTGGGCGGTCCTGATCGTCGCTGAGCGTGCCACCGGCAGACAGGTACAGCAGGGTGGTGAGACGAGCCTGCGGGTCGGCGGCGGGGAAGATCAGCGGCTGCCCCAGGGAGGCCATGCCGTCCCAGGTGGCGGGCACGCGCGCGATGACGGTTGGGCGGTAGAGCAGTGCCAGGGTATCACCGGCAAAGGGCAGACCAAACACGCTGCCCTGAATGGCGGCCAGTTGGCGGGCGTAATCAAACCAATCCGTGCCATCCAGCACGGCGCCGGGGTCTTCCAGCGGGAAGATCAGGCCTTTGAGGGCGGCCAGCTCCATGCTTTCGCGCGGCAGAGCCACCAAAGCGGGCAGCGCTTCGGGGGCGGCGGCGCTGGCGGCGGTCATCGATTCGATGATGCCGGCCGGGCCGCTGAGAGCTTTGATGCGCACATCCAGCTCCACCCCGGGGTTTTCCACGCTGAACTGCTCCAGACGGGCACGCAGCCGTTGAGCGGCGGGCGTGTCAGCATTGGGGTTGAACTGCGGCGGCAGCCACACGGTAAGCGTCAGCACCGGTGCGGCAGTCTGGACGACCTCGGGCGAGGGCGCGCTGGAGGGGGTGGGCGCCGGCGTGGATATCAGCGCGGGCGCAGTTGCGCTGGCCTGCGGCTGCAGAAAGGGCAGGTTGAGCACCCCGCTGCAAGCCGCCAGGCCCAGCGTCGCGATGATCAGCAGGCTCACTTGGAGCACAGCGGCCAGTCGGTAGCCGTGCGGCAATCGGTGGCGGCGTTCGCCGCACGGCCGACGAAAATCAGACTTCATTTCAATACGATCGGTTGGCTGAGCAGCGCAACGAGCAAGCGCACAGCGTTTTGCACGTCGTTGTAGTCCACCATCTCAGAGGGCGAATGGATGTAGCGGCAGGGGATGGACACGCAGCCGGCGGGCATGCCCGCGCGGGAAACCTGCATGGCGCGCGCATCGGTGGTTCCGGCTTCCAGCACTTCCAACTGGTAGGGCAGGCCGGCGGATTCGGCGGTCTCGACCATGGCTTGCACCAGGCGCGGATCGGAGAGCATGCCGCCGTCGCGCACTTTGATGGCCGGGCCTTTGCCGAGCGCCACAGCCATTCGCGTGCCCTTGGGGGTATCGCCGGTGCCGGTTACATCCACCGAAATACCAATTTCGGGGTCAACGCCAAAGGCGGCCGTGCCCGCGCCGCGCGTCCCGACTTCTTCCTGCGTGGTGAAGACGAAGTATAGTTCGTTGGGCGTGCTCTTGATCTGGCGCAGGGCTTCGATCAGAATGGCGCAGGCAATGCGGTCGTCCATCGTTTTGGACACCAGGCGGTCGCCCAGGTCTGCAAACGGGCGGTCGAAGACGGCCATGTCGCCCACTTTGACGGGGCAAGTCTCGCGGCTGGTGGCGCCGACGTCGATGAAGAGCTGGTCGAAGGTATGCACCTTGCCGCCTTCTTCGAGGCGTTCGCCGCCGATGACGCCTTGCGCGCCGTTGAGGAAGCGCACGCGGCCGCCCAGGCAGGTGTGCGGGCGCACGCCGCCGATGGTGGTGAAGCGCACGAAGCCGTTTTCGTCGACATACGTGGCAATCACGCCGATTTCGTCCATGTGGGCGGCCAGCATGATGCGCTGCCCACCGCTGCCCTTGCGGGCGATGAGGTTGCCCAGCGGGTCCACGCGAATTTCATCCGCCAGGCCGTTGATTTCGGCGCGCACCAGGTCGCGCGTGGCGCCCTCGTAACCCGAAGGGCCGATCGATTCCACCAGATTTTTGATCAACGATTTCATAGGAGGCTCCTGAAATTTCCTGCAAAGAATCTGCCGGGGGTTAGCGGTCGGCAGCGAGTACGTCGCGGGTAAGGCGCTGCAGCGCAGTGTGCAGCAGGGTGAGGGTGTGCTGCCAGTCCGACTGGCGCACCACGGTGGCGGCGGTGTGGGCGTAGCGGCCCGGCACCGAAACGGAGACCGAGGGCACGCCGGCGCGCACGCGGTGCATGGA
>DAOUGY010000302.1:0-2088 GCA_034428975.1 Anaerolineaceae bacterium
TTTGGCCGGATCATAGCCAGCCGGCAGCCAGAAGTCGACCCGGCGCGGCGGCACGTGGTCGGAGGGAAAGGGGTCGAAGCGGTACAGCGTGCCGGGGAAGTCTGGCGTGGGCGCGGGGAGGGAAATCCAGGGGTTCATGAGATGATTATAGCGCGATTCATTGTCCGGCCTGGTGGGAGGCTAAAACCCCACCAGCCGTTCGGGCTCCAGGCACACGATCGTATTCTCCGGGTCCACCATCCATGACTGCGGCTCCGGGCCGGCCAACTCTTCGGGCGGCATGTAGCGCGCGTAGATGATCTCCGAAAGGCGCGCCACCTCGACGCGGTCCGCCGTCAACAATTCCGCCGCGCCTTCCAGCAGCACCCCGCGCAGCGGGCTGACCCCCGGCCGGGATTCCACCATTACAGCGCAGCGCCGGTTAAGCAGCAGTTCCTTCACCTTGCGCGTGCTTGAAAACGCGCTGATCCAGATGCGCTCGCCATCCCACCAGAACCACACCGGCACCACGTGCGGCTGCAGCGTGGCGGGGTTGGCGGTGGCCAGGCTGGCGTTGACGGCCTGCGCCAGCAAGGTGTCAATTTGTGCTTTACGTTCGGGGGGCATCTTCTGCGGCATGTGGTTATCCTCCTTGGCCTGGGAGAATTATAGGCGAAAAAACGCCCCGTGAAGAATGCGTTTCACGGGGCGGCTCAGCGTTATAAATTGGCTCGCTTAGGGCGTGATCTCCAGGGTGAATTTCCACGGTCCGGGTTGAATATACCCCAACACGTCCATAAACCGTTGGAAGGCCTCCTCAAAGCTCATCCCCTCCGGCAGGGTGGTGAAGCGCGGCCCGCTGGCCCCGCCGTTGCCATTCGACATCGAATAGTAGTTCATCTCGATGCCCTCCCTGCGCAACGTCTCCTGTGCCGCCACGATCTGGTCGTCGGGGATGACCTCGGGCGGGGAGATTTCCAGGCGGTCAATCGTCAGCGTAAACGGGCCCGGGCGCCCGGCGTGCCCGATGGAGAATTCAAGCTGGAGACAACGCCCGTGCTCAGCAGTTCGGATGGCCTCAGGCACGCTCCATTTTCCGCCCTCGCGCGACGGCACCTGGTAATCGACATCAAAGAGCAGCGAACCGCCCTCCATCATGGCTACCCCGCCGTACGCATCGGCCAGATCGGCCCTCCAGACCCACCAGTCGCCAGCTGTTGGCTTGTTGTAACACACCATCACTTCGGTGGCAGAAGCAGTCATCTCTACGTAAGGGATGCTGATCTCGACGCCGCCCGCGGTCACGGGCAGCGTGTTTTCCACCGCAGTCATGGGGTGCACCTGCGCGGTGAATTCAAAGTGAAAGGTGCCCACCAGGCGGTCGGGCAGCGCAGGCGGGATGACCCCGGCCGGCCACGGCGTGGCCTCAGGTGCGGCCGCAAAGTAACCGATTGCATTGTCCGTTCGCGAACCATCCAGCGTGATATCCAGCCTGAACGCGGCCTCCAGCTCAGTCAACGGCTGCCGAAAATTGGTGCTGAAAGTACCGCGGATCACGCCCGGTTCGCCCGCCACCCGCTCGACGCTGCTCGATTCCCAGCCGTTGCTCAACGGCTGGCCGGAGGCGTCGCTTAACGTGATGCTACCCTGGAGCGAGGTTGCGTCCGGCACGTCGGGCAGCCCGCGGATGGTGTACCCGACCGCAGCGCGCTTGGCGTCCACGAAAAACCAGTCCAGAGAGACCGTGACGTTCTCCATCGTCTGCTCGCCAAACGCCTGGGCGGTCGGCTGAGGCAAGGCAGCCAGATCGTACGCCGAACGCTCGGGCAGGCCCGCGTACAGCTCCCATGGCCCGGCAAGCGTCTTTCCATCTGCCGCAGTCAGTTCCTTCACCCGCAGAAGCATCTGCTGATCATCACCTGCGCTGCCGGCCGGGAAGCTGAGTCGGGCGCAGGAAGCACCGTTCAGTTCCAGCGGCTGAATCGAGCCCAGGTCAGTTTCAGGACCATCGTCGAATGAAACGCTGGCTGCCCCGACCCCCGTCACGGCGTCATCGTAACACAGGATGGCCTGCGTGGCGGTTTCGCTGACTCGAACGCCCTCCAGGCG
>DAOUGY010000303.1:0-6394 GCA_034428975.1 Anaerolineaceae bacterium
GAAAGCGCGCCGTGGGCGGATGCGGACAGTCGATGCGCACCCCCGCGCCGACCACGTACTGCGAGGTGAGCCCGACGATGCGGCGCGCCAGCGGGTTAATGCGCCAGGCTTCCAGCGCCTGCTCCAACACCTCGCCGCGGTCAGGCGGCAGGCGGTCGCGCCCGTCACTTTCACCGCGACTGCCGACATAAAACGTGCTGTCGGTTTCGCCTTCGGCCAGCGCCGCGCGGACGGCACGCGGAGCGGGTGGAGAAAACAAACGGCTAATCCAGGACATACTCCTCCTTTCCATGCGGGTTAAAAGCGCGGGCGTTCCGCCAACGGGTCACGCGCGCGAATCAGGACCGGCTCGCCATGCGGCGACCACGGCTGGGCGTCCAGCACGGCACACAGCGCAGCGCTGATCAGCAGATCGTCGTGCAGCGGCTCGCCCGATTGAGGGTCGCGCGCGCCTTCCGGTACGCCCCAGCGCAAATGCTGCTCCGGCCCGGGCGTCACGCTGAAGGCACAGGCGCGCACCTCGCGCCAGAAAGCCGCGCTCAAATCGGCGCCGGGCAAACCTTCCCACAACGCCTCGCGAAAGCGGCCGGTGTCGCACACGGCCAGAAAATCCCAGCCGAGTTTGCTCTTGCTGGCCGCGCTGAAGACGAATGGCAGCACGCGTCCGGGCAGGGCTTTATCCAAAAACGCAGCCAGGCCCGCGCCGATGCCGGTGGCGTCCACCACGATGCGGCGCGGCGCCCAGCGTTCGGCCAGCGCGCGCACCTGGGCATAGATCAACGGTTGGGCGGCGCCCACCCAGCGGCGGCGCTGCACCACACGGTAGGTCGGGGCGCGCAGCCCGACGTCCGCCAGGCTGGTCAAATCCACTTCCACAATGGTCAGCACGGTGGCGTCGTGTTCGCGCGCGGGTCCGTCCGGCGTGGCGGGTTGGGCATTGGCGGCTTCACCGCCCACGTCCAGCAACAAAGCGTAAACGCGTCCCGGCTGCGGCTCGTCCTGCGGGGCATGTCCGCCCTGCATTAAGGCGCAGCGTTCGGGTGGGAACAACCCGCCGGCGGCGTCGATCTCCTCGCTGTAAAATTGGGTGCGCACCATCGGGTGATTGCGTCCCAGGCGTGCCACGGCCTCGGCCACAAACGCGCCGTAGGCCGGCACTTCGCGCGCCACGTCGTCCGCGCCCAGCACAAACAAGCGCCGCTGCCCGTCGCGCTGCTCGGCAGCCTGTGCCGCGCGCAGCTCGCGCGCCAGCAGGGTGGCACTCGTCCAGGCCGTGCCCCAGAACACGCGTGTGGCGTTGGTGGAAGCAGCCATGGGGGCGATGTCTTTGTCGAACTTGTCGGGCAGCACGTCCTGGGCTTCGTCCACTTCCAGCAGGGTGGAGGCGGTTGCGCCGACGATGTTGGCCTCTGGCGCGCCGGAGAGGAAAAAGATGCGCGCCTCGCCGACGCGGAAGATGTATCCGCTTTCTTTTTTCCAGCCGGGGCTGCCGCCGCTGGGCAGTGCGCAGGTGATCAGGTTGCGGCTGAGCAAGCGTTCCAGGCGGCGCATGGCGTTGAGCGATTGCGGCTTCCAGGTCGGGCTGACTTTGACGATCTCGGCCGGGGTTTGCGAGAAGAGCGCCAGCAGGTAGGCTTCGATTTGCGCCTGCAGCTCGTTCTTGCCGGACTGGCGCGGGAACATGACCACAAACGACAGGCCCTTGCGATGCACGACCGAATCGACCACGGCGCGCGCCACGGCTTCCTGATAGGCGCGTAGGCGCAGGCCCGATGCACGCCAGGCGAACTGCACCGGGTCGCGCATCAGGCGCTTGATGAGCGGAGTGAAATCGTCCACGGCGCTCCTATTCGCCCAGGCGCCATTCGCGGCTCAGCTCGCTCAGCGCGGCGTCCACCTGACGCGGCAGGTCGCGGCGCAGCAAACATTCGGCCGAGGCGGGACAGCGCCGGCAGGCGCGCAAGTCGCGGCTGAGGCGGCGCAGGGCTTGCAACAGCCCGCGCGACAGGGATGCCGCGCGGCGTCCGTCACTTTCCAGCGGGCAGGGGCGTTGGGAATCAGCGCTCACGGCCGGCCTCCGCGTTCATCTCGCGCAGCACTTCGGCCAACGCGGTTTGCAGCGCGCCGGCCACGCTCTGCCCGCTGTCCAGCGCTTGCTGGGTTTTGAGCAGGGTGGCCAGGCGCGCGCTGGCCTGCGCCAGCCCTTCCAGCACGCGCAGCAGTTCGGGCAGGGAGCGGCCTTCTTCGGCCATCGCCATCACCCGGCGCATGGTTGCCCGCAGCATACGAATTTCATCGCCGAGGCCGGCGCAGGTTTCATCTGTGGGGCGCTTGCGCCCGCGCGGAGCAGAGTCCATCGGTTCACCTCCTGAAAAATAGAAATATTGTTCTATTTACAGGAGTGATCATAGAACAGCCGACGCGGCGCGCCAAGCTGTTAAAACATGCAGGTGTGGAAAGGCACAGGGCGCTTCATCCCCCGTTCGCCCGGGAAAAATAAAACACCCCGGATTGCTCCGGGGTGC
Organism: Anaerolineaceae bacterium; assembly: GCA_034428975.1. Lineage (GTDB taxonomy): Bacteria > Chloroflexota > Anaerolineae > Anaerolineales > Anaerolineaceae > DAOUGY01. Next base: position 2,526 of record DAOUGY010000303.1, read on the forward strand.
ATTGGGGACCGAATAGAACTTACTTGCCCTGCGCCATGAACTCTTCGAGGGCGGTGATCAGCTTTTCAATGTCGCTCAGGCTGGTTTCGCCCATGGTCGCCACGCGGTAGGTGATTTCCTTGAGCTTGCCGTAGCCGTTGGCGATGCGCATGCCGCGCTGCAGCAGGAACTTGTTCAGGTCGCCGATGACCCAGCCGAGGCTGTTGTTGACCGTCACCACCGTCTTGGAGCGGTAGGGTTCGGCGGCAACGGGTTCCATGCCGTGCGCCACGGCCCAATCCTGGTAGCGCTTGGACATGGCGGCATGGCGGGCGAAGCGGGCTTCCAGGCCTTCGGCCAGAATGCGGTCGAGCTGCACATCCAGCGCGAAGATCAGGGGCATGACGGGGGTCATGGGGGTGGAGTCCTTCAGGCGGTGCTTTTCCATGCGCACCAGGTCAAAGTACCAGCCACGGTTCTGCACGGTTTCGGCTTTGGCCATGGCGCGATCAGACGCGGCGGCCAGCGAAAGACCCGGCGGCATCGCCAGGCACTTCTGCGACGAGGTCAGCAGGAAGTCGATACCCCAGGCATCCATCTCGATTTTCACGCCGCCCAGCGAGGAAACGGCATCCACCAGCACCAGCGTATCCGGGCTGATTTCATGCACCACGGCGGCCAGATCTTTGATCGGGCTTTCCACGCCGGTGGAGGTTTCGTTGTGCACAATGGTGACGGCTTCGTAGTGCTTCTTCTTGAGGGCGTCGGCCAGAACGTCCACCGTTACGGGGGTGCCCCATGCGAATTCGAGCTTGTCGGTCTGTTTGCCGTTGGAAACGGCGGCTTCGTACCAGCGTTCGGCAAACGCGCCGTTGACGCAGGAGAGCACATCCTGCTGCACGAAGTTGCGAATGCCGGCTTCCTGCATACCGGAACCAGAGGAGGTACCCTGGAAGACACGGTACTGCGTGTAGAACAACTGCTTGGCTTTCTCTTCGGTGCGTTTGAAGATGGCTTCAAAGTCCTTACTGCGATGCGGCATCATGGGGGTGGTTTGAGCCGCCAGGACTTCGGGGGCCACATCGACGGGACCGGGCACAAACATTCTCGACATGACAGTCTCCTTAAGAAGGTGATATGGATGGTTGGTATCCGCAGCCGCACGCACGGCTGCGCCGGGTATCCTCAGCTTATCTCAGGAAGAATGAGAGCACAACCAGCACCACAAAGAACGTGCCGGCCAGCGTACCGATGCGCTTGAGATCTTTGATCACATAGCTGTAATCGGGGTTAAATTCCGAGCTAAACGAGGCGCGCGGGGCGGGGGCGGCGCTGCGCACAGGTTCCACAACGGCGGCGGCAGGGGTGCCAATCGAACGTTTCTGTTTCTTGCTCATATCAAACTCTCCTCAATTCAAAAATTACATTACCGTTTTTCCGAAAACTCGGCCGTGACGACGATGCGCTTGTCGTCCACGAGATAGGGGTAGCAGGAGATCAAAGTGGCAATCGTGTCGTTGCCCTGCTCCAGCACCTCCACCGCGGTCGGCTCGACGATGCGTGTCTGGCGGACGATGTAAACGTACTCATGTTGCTGCGTGTACAGCAGGACTTCATCGCCATCTTTCAACTGGTCCAGATGACGAAAAATCTCATCAAAAACATCGTTGTGCGCCGAAAGGATCAGGTTGCCCTTCTCACCCGGATTCGGCGAACCGATATGCTGCCCAACGCCTTTTTTTAATTGTTCCCACGAGTCGCCCTGCACCACCTTGTGATTGACGTTTATGGCCGGGATGCGGATGCTGACGATCTGTTCGGCGCTGGGGGTGGGTTCGGGCAGGTCGGCCATGCCTTCCACCACGGGCAGCAGGTGGGCAGGGATTTCACTGCGGTTAAAAACCACTTCGCCGCTGGCCGTAAAGCTGTGCCCGCCCGGCAGCACCACCGCTTTGATCAGCGGGGTGGGGGTCAGAGTGGGCTGCACCAGCGCCGACGCCATTTCGTTGTTCATGTTCTGCAGCAGCGAGATGCCCATCGCCACCACGGCCACCAGGCCGATGACCGCCGCCACTTCCACCACCAGCAGCAGCCGGTCGACAAAACGGCGGCGCGGCGCGGCCGGGGCGGTGGAGGGTGCGGCCGGATCGTCGTCCAGCAGCGGTTCGCTGCGCAGGCCGTCCAGGCGCGGTGAAGCCGGTTGCGCTTCCAGCCCGATCAGCCTGCCCGTGCGGCGGTAGGTTTCCAGACGGGTATGGCGTTCGGCGCGCCGTTTTTCGATCAATAACTGGCGCAGTTCCTCAACCGTAAGATCTTCGACCGTTCGCGGGCGTGCCAAAGGACAGCTTCACTCCTCTTTGGGGCGATCTAGGATGATTATACTCGATTTAAATGGGCCGGGATATAGAAGAAATACAGGCCGTCTGTCAACGAAAAGCACTATTTGACAGACAACTGAGTTGATGGCGCGTACCTTCTTGACTTTGCCGAAAATTAGGCGATAATAAATTAGAACATATATTCTAAGTATCTGCTGCCGGAAAGTTTCCGGAGAGGGGCGCGGCCGGTGAACCATGACTCGCATCATTTATCTGCCTGATGAAAACAATGTGCTGCTGCTGCACAGCGACCAGACGGCCGATGCCGTGTTGGACGCTTTGCGCAACCGCCTCTGGCGCCCGCCGGTCGGCGACCTGCCCGGCGGGGTGTTGAACGCCTTGCGCCTGGGACGCAGCCTGGTCCTCATCAGCGTGTTGCCGCTGGAGCCGCCGCAGGTGAACCTTGCCGCCGGCAGCCTGCCGCTCAGTCCGCGTCAGCGGCAGGTGCTGCAATGCCTGGCGCAGGGCCTCACCATTCGCCAGACGGCTGCGCGCCTGGGGCTGACCGAGCGCACGGCGGCCTTTCACGTGGCGGCCCTCAAACGCCGCCTGGGCGCGCAAACCCTGGCCGAATCGATCTCACGCGCGGCGGGATTGTTGAATGACGAGGCCCGTGAGGGGGAAACGAAAGACAATTAGCGCGGCGGAATCAGACCGCCCGCCAGGCCTGGTACAACCCCAGGCGGCCGCCTTCGCCGTCGGATTCAAATTCGTCCACCACTGTGAAGCGGCTGTCGCGTGCCAATCCGGTCAGTTCGGCGCGGTCGAAGAGGTGCACGTACCGCAGGCCGGTCAGCCCGGTGTACTCCTGCGGCGCGGCGCGCCAGTCGAGCAGCGTGTCGCCCGGTTCCACCGCATCGTCGCGCAGTCCGGCGGCCGACCAGGGCAGGCGGCGCGCCATCAGTTTTGGCGAGTGTTGGTACTGCCATACGGAATGAATGAAGGCCCCGCCGGATCGCATCAGGTCGCGGATCTGGCGCAGCAGGTGCAGGCGGCGCTCTCTGGAAGGGATGTGATGCAGCGCGGCAAAGCTTAACACGCCGTCCCATGCGCCGGAGGCCAGCGCGGCGCGTTCCGGCCAGTCCGGCGCGGACAGATCGGCCTGCGCAAAGCGCACCTCCAGCCCATCCGGCGGCGGTTCGCCGGTCAGCAGCGCGCGCGCTTCATCCAGCAGGCCGCGGGAAAAATCGAGCCCGCAGTACAGCCCACTGCGGCCCGCGCGCGCCCATTCCAGCGCCAGCCAGCCCGACCCACAGCCCAGGTCCAGCCAGTTCCCGCCAGGCGGCAGACTGGACAGCACGCGGCGCACACCCGGTTGGATGCGCCGGCGCGTGGCGGCAAATGGTTGGCTGAATGTTTCGTAAAATTCGCGGTTGATTTCGTTCAGGCGGTCGGCGGTTTCGGGAAGCATGTTGTGATTATAAATGCGCTTGCCCCGGATGCAAAGACGGGGTTCAACCACACAAGGCGCGGATGGAGTTGATCCCGCGGCGCCGTAGAAAATGTGTTATT
>DAOUGY010000304.1:0-10392 GCA_034428975.1 Anaerolineaceae bacterium
CGAACCCGGCAAGCCCGGCTTTGACGCGACGAAAAAGCCGTTTGTCATTTCCATCCCGCCGCCCAACGTCACCGGCGAGCTGCACCTGGGGCACGCCATGTTTGTGGCGATGGAAGACCTGATGATCCGCTACAACCGCATGAAGGGCGTGCCCACGCTGTGGGTGCCGGGCGTCGATCACGCTGGTATCGCCACGCAGCTTCAGGTGGAGCGTATGCTGGCCAAAGAGGGCTTGCATCGCGATCAGATCGGACGCGAAGAGTTCCTGCGCCGCACTTGGGAATGGAAGAACAAATACGGCGGCATCATCACCCGCCAGATTCGCCGCCTGGGCGCAAGCTGCGATTGGCGCCGCGAACGCTTCACCATGGATGAGAGCCTCTCCCGCGCGGTGCGCGAGGCGTTTGTGCGCCTGTATGAGAAGGGCCTGATCTACCGCGGCCCGCGCATTATCAACTGGTCGCCCAGCCTGCGCACGGCTGTTTCGGACCTGGAAGTGGAATACTCCGAAGAGCCGGGCACGCTGTACTTCTTCAAGTACCGCTTTGCCGACGACCCGGAGAATTACATTGCGGTCAGCACCACCCGCCCGGAAACGATTCTGGGCGACACGGCGGTGGCGGTGCATCCCGAAGATGAGCGCTACCAGAAGTTCATCGGCCGCCAGGTGCTGGTGCCGATCCTCAACCGCGTCATCCCGGTGATCGCCGACGAATACGTCGACCGCGAGTTTGGCACCGGCGCGTTGAAAATCACCCCGGCGCACGACCCCAACGATTACATCATCGGGCAGCGTTTTGGGCTGGAAATGATCAACGTGCTGGACAAGCAGGCGCGCATTAACGAAAACGGCGGTCCCTACGCCGGCATGGATCGCTACGAATGCCGCAAGAAGATCTGGGCGGACATGCGCGAAGCCGGGCTGGTGATCAAAGAAGAGCCGTACAAGCTGAACGTGCCACGTTCGCAGCGCAGCGGTGAGATCGTCGAGCCGATGATTTCCACGCAGTGGTTTGTGAAGATCCAACCGCTGGCCGATGCCGCGCTGGAAGCGGTGCGCGACGGGCGCACGAAGATTGTGCCGGAGCGCTTCACCAAGGTGTACTACAACTGGATGGAGAACATCCAGGACTGGTGCATCAGCCGCCAGTTGTGGTGGGGGCACCGCATTCCGGTGTGGTACTGCGCCGATTGCGGCAAGATGACGGTGACGCGCGAAGATCCTACGGCTTGCGCGCACTGCGGCAGCACGCGCATCTCGCAGGACGAGGATGTGTTGGATACCTGGTTCTCATCGGGGCTGTGGCCGTTTTCCACGCTGGGCTGGCCGGAAAAGAATCCCGACCTGGCGTACTTCTACCCGACATCGGTGCTGGAGACGGGCTATGACATCCTGTTCTTCTGGGTGGCGCGCATGATGATGTTTGGTCTGGAATTCACCGGCGAGGTGCCCTTCCATACCATTTACCTGCACGGACTGATCCGCGACGAGCACGGGCACAAGATGAGCAAGATGAAGGGCAACGTGATCGACCCGCTGACGCTGATGGATGAGATGGGCACGGACGCGCTGCGCTTCAGCGTGCTGGTGGGATCGGCGCCGGGCAACGACATGAGCCTGGGCATCAAGAAGGTGGAAGCCAATCGCAACTTCGCCAACAAGGTGTGGAACGCCGGGCGCTTTGTGATCGGCACGCTGACGCAGGCGCCGAAGGCCGCGCAGACCGAAGCGCAGTGGACTCTGGCGGATTCGTGGATCTGGGCGCGGCTGCAAAACCTGGAGCGCGACGTGGAGCGCCTGTTCGGCAATCACCAGTATGGCGAGGCCGGACGCCAGATTTACGAATTCTTCTGGGGTGAGTTTGCCGACTGGTATGTGGAAATTGCCAAGCTGCAGATGGCCGAGGGCGGCGACCGCGCTTTCCACACCGCGCAAACGCTGGTGCGCGTGCTGGATGCCTGCCTGCGGTTGCTGCACCCCTTCACGCCGTATGTGACCGAAGAGCTGTGGGGCCACCTCAAGCGCGCCGCGCAGGCTCACTCGGACGCGCTGGCGCCGAAGGGCGGCTGGGAAGAGGCGTTGATCATTGCCCGCTGGCCCGAAGCGCAGGCCGTGGAAGGCTGGGAAGAGCAGAAGGTGGCTGACTTTAATCTGGTGCAGGACGTGGTGCGGGCCATCCGCAACCTGCGTGCGGAGAAGAAGGTGACCCCAGGCAAGCGCATCGCTGCGACGATTGTGGCCGGCGAGCGGCTGGCTGTGCTGCAGGAGCAGGCGCGCACGATCAGCGCGCTGGCTTACCTGGATGCGGCCCAGTTAACGCTGGCGGCCGAACTGCCCGAAAAACCGCAGGGGCAGGTCTCGCTGGTGGTGGCGGGCGTGGAAATCTTCCTGCCGCTGGCCGGGCTGGTGGACGCCGAAGCCGAACGCGCGCGCATGGAGAAAGAGCTGGCCGACCTGCAGGGGCAGATCACCCGCCTGGAAGGGCTGCTGTCCAGCTCGTTTGCCGAGAAGGCCCCCGCGGCGGTGGTGGAGAAGGAACGTCAGAAACTGGCGGGCTTCCGCGAGTCGGCGGCCAAGTTGAGCGAACAGCTTGCCGGAATGTAACCCTCCGGTTGTTCATCCGAGAATCCAACCGCCCCCGCAAATGTTTGCGGGGGCGGATTTCGTGTTATGGAGAAGCGGCGGACCGGTTAGATTTTCTTGAGCAGTTCAGCCTTTTTGGCGGCGAATTCCTCTTCGGTCAACACGCCCTGCTGGCGCAGCATGTCCAATTGGACAATCATCTCCGGCACAGTCACCGGTTTTCGGGCGGCCGGCGTGGACATGCCCGATTCCAGGCGCTCTTTGGCGTTGAGCATGGCGATTTTGAAGCGTACCGGGCGGCCGATGGTTTTGAACTGGTTGACGCCCAGCTCGCTGGCGGTCATGATCTCGATGTCGCCGAAGTCAAAAGCGCGGCCGAAGAAGGACTGCATCATTTTAACGTCGTTGACCTTCTCCAGCGAGGAGTCGATCACATTTTTGTTGTAAATGCCATACACCTGAATGACGCGCCGGTTGGTGATGACATACTTGCGGGTGTACCAGTTGGCCACGTCGATGAACAGGCTGATCAACGGGGGAATGAGGACCAGCAGCCCGAGCAGTATGGTGTCGTCAAGGACGTACTGGGTGCGCAGCACCACCACCAGGGTGATGATCACCAGCGAGAGGAAGATTTCGACCATGATGGCGCGAATCAGTACAAACCAGTGCTGGCGCGTCACCAGCAGGATCTCTTCCCGTTCGCCGAGCAGATTCTTGAGATATTGATCCGTCATTGCCGCCTCCTTCGAAATGATGGCGCGCGGGTGGGGGTCAGGCCGCCGCCGGGCGCTTGGTGAGGGTCATATACACCGAAATGGCGGTGTAATACAGCGGGTAAAAGAGCGAACCGTAAAGCAGGAGCGGGTGAGGCTCCGGACCGGTGAGCACGATCGCGCCGAGCATCACGCCAAAGACGATCAGCAGAGCGACGGAAAGCGTGCGATAGCGCGGCGCGCTGAAACTGGGGAACTCGATGGGGACAAAGATGAGAAAAGCGAAGAGCAGCAGCATCAGCGCCGTGACGGTGGGGGAGGCATGGAAGAAAAAGAGGTAAAAGACCAGCAGGTTCCAATAGTTGGGGAAGCCGGTGAAGAACCCATCGGTGGTTTTGGCCAGGTCGCGGCAGAAGCCATAGGCCGCCAGGATGAGCGCCACGCCGGCGGCGGCGATGCCCCAGCCCTGCACCAGGCCGAAGTGCACGGAAAAGAAGATGGGGATGAAGGTGTAATTGATGTAATCGGTGATGTCGTCCAGTTTGCGGCCATCAAATTCGGGCACATAGTACTTCACCTTGAAGCCGCGCGCCATGACGCCGTCGGTCGAGTCGATAAACATGGCGATGCCCCACAAGATGAAGACCTGCTGCGGTTGGTTGTTCAGCAAAGCGATCAACGATAATAGCGCGATCACCAGACCCAGGCTGGTGTAGAAATGCACGAGCCAGGCGCGGATGATGTAGAACCGGTTCTTCGTTTCGGGCATGAGCCAAACTCTCCAAAATGCGGGAATGCGAACGGTCATTATTGTATACGATTTTTGGGAAACACGGTTGTGAAAACGGGTTAGGGCTTGCCGGATCGCAGCAGACCGCGGATCTCCTGCACGCCGCTCCAGACCAGCAGCGGGGCGCCGATGGCGGTGCCGACGATGGGGAAGGGCACACCGGCGGCGATGCCCAGCACAAGCCCCTTGGCGATTGACGCGCCCCAACCGTCTTTGTCGACGAAGTGCTGCACGAATGTGACGGTGAGGGCACACAGGCCACCCAGGCCGAACATGGCGGGAATCATGGCGGGTAGGGCAGCCAGCGAAAGCGGCGACATCTCAACCAGACCCCAGATGCCGTCCAGCGCGATGGTGGCAAAGGCGCTGAGGAAATGTACCGGTGCGTTGCCGCGTTTGGGCTCGACGGACGGCTCAACGATCTCCACCGGCGCGCGCAGCGGCTGCGGTGTTTCGGGCGCGGGGACGGGCGGGGTGGGTTCGTTGCGGGGAACAATAGGGGAATCGGACATGGGTCACCTCGGAGGGGGCCGATCAGGCCTGTATCATTTATAACAGATATGCTCAAAAATGTCATTGCCTGCGCGGAGCGGGGGGCAGGTGGGTTATAATTCCCTGACCGCATTCATGAAAAACGAATTTTGCCTGCCGGAGAGAGGATCATGACAACTGTCGGATACATCGGATTGGGCTTGATGGGCAAATCGATTGCCCGCAATATCCTGAAAGCCGGTTTCCCGCTGGTGGTGTTCAACCGCTCGCGCGGCGCCGTGGATGAGCTGGTGGCCGAGGGCGCGCAGGCCGGGCTTTCGCCGGCGGATGTAGCCGCCCGCGTGGACATCGTTTTCACCAACCTGCCCGATTCGCCGGACGTGGAAGCCGTGGCGCTGGGGACACAAGGCGTGCAAGCCGGGGCGCACCCCGGATTGATCTTCGTGGACAATTCGACCATCAAACCGGCCACGGCGCGCCATATTGCGCAGGTGCTGGGTGAAAAAGGCGTGGCTTGTCTGGATGCGCCGGTTTCGGGCGGTGACATTGGCGCGCGCAACGGCACACTGGCCATTATGGTTGGCGGACCGGCTGAAGCGCTGGAACGGGTACGCCCTGTGTTTGAGGCGATGGGCAAAACCATCACGCACGTGGGCGAAGCCGGCGCGGGGCAGATTGCCAAGGCGGCCAACCAGATCATGGTGGCGGCGCAGATGGTGGCGATGGGCGAGCTGCTGGTCTTTGCGCAAAAAGCCGGGGCCGACCCGCGCAAGGTGGTGGAAGCCATTCGGGGTGGGGCGGCGCAGTGCTGGACGCTGGACGTCAAGCCGCCGCGCCTGTTCGCCGGCAACCGCAATCCGGGCTTTAAGGCGCGCATGCAGGCCAAGGATTTAAACATTGTGCTGGAAACCGCGCGTGAATACGGCATCGCGCTGCCCTCGGCGGCGGTGGATGCGCAGCTCTTCAATGCCATGATGCAAATGGAGATGAGCGATTTGGATAACTCGGCGGTGCTGGGAATCATCGAGCAGTTGGCCGGGGTAAAGCTGAAAGAATACCCGGCAGAATAGTCCGCCTGAAAATACAAAAACATCCCGCGAGGTTGAATCCTCGCGGGATGCTGTTTTATTCTTCGCCCATCACGGTGATGGTGATGGTACGTTCGGCCGGGCCGTCAAATTCGTAGAAGTAGACATCCTGCGCGCCGCCGATGACCAGCTGCCCATCCTGCACGGGGAACAGGCAGTGGTTGCCGGTGAGCATGGCTTTGATGTGGCCGGTGGGATTGCCGGCGGTGCTGCCGTAGGAGGACAGGATGCGCGCGTGGGCGTAGGGGGCGTCTTCGGGCACCAGACGCTGCAGGGTGTCGTCAATGTCGCTTTCCAGGCATTCCAACGCTTCGTTGACGGAGATGCCGGTGGTGGTGTGCAGCGTGATGACCGCCGCCAGACCGTTGCGCACGCCCGAAACGGCCACCGCCGCGCGCAGCCGGTCGGTGATGACAACGGCTTGATTGTAGCGCGTGGTGAGCAGGGTGAATTTTTCCAGTTTATACACGGCATACCTCCGTTCAGCCCAGGAATTCCAGCGCGTTCTGCCCCAACACCAGTTCCAGCGTGCTCTCGCGCCAGCCCAAATCGCGCAGCGCCTCTACCATACGGATCTGCTCGAAGCGCGGATTGTTGGAGCCGAACATCACCTGGTGGCGCAGCGAGCGGTCGATCCAATGCTCGCCCAGCTCGACGCGGAAGATGCGGTTGTAGAATTCGCGCGCGCTGTCGAAGTAGAGCAGGCCGGTGTCGGCGTAGACGTTGGGATATTTAAGCAGCAGCGCGGCGGTTTCGGTGACCCACGGCCAGCCGAAATGCGCCAGACAGAAACGCAGTTTCGGGTAGCGCAAGGCAACGGCCTCAAATTCCAGCGGGCGGCTGGTATGCGAGGGGCTCTGGGGCTGCAGGGTGATGCCGGCGTGGAAGAGGATGGGCTTGTTGTGGCGCAGGCAGGTCTCGTAGAGTGGGAAGAGGGCCGGGTCGGCAGGGTGGAAGTTCTGGCGCGCGGGGTGCAGTTTCAGCCCGGACAGTTTCAGCTCGCTGAACGCGAACTCAAGCGCGTCAATGGCGTCGGGGCGGTGCGGATCGACGCTGGCGAAGCCGATGAAGCGCTTTGGAGCGAGATCGACGATGCGGCGGATTTCTTCGTTGGAGACCACCGGCCGTCCCAGCAGGCTGGTCAGGTCGAGCGGCAGCAGGGCCAACCGGTCGAGGCCGGCGCAGGTCATCTGATTGAAGATGTGCTGCAAGGCGGCGGGGCCGGCCTTGTACAAGCCCAGGGCCTGGCGACGAAACTCCAGATCGGCCGGGTTGGTGTTGATCGATTCAAAAAATGCCGGGTGCGTGTGGATGTCAATACCTTCGGACATGGAGGGGCTCCGACACAGGCGACAGGTGTGATAAGCGGGGCGCCGGGATGGATGGTCGTCTCCCATGCGCCCCGCGGGTGGCTCGGATTAACCTTCGAGCAGCTCGTTGACGCGTTCGATGGCCATCGAGGCGTATAAACTCGGTTCATTGATGTAAGCGGTGACCAGTTCGATGGTGCAGTAGCCCTTGTAGCCCGAGGATTCAATCTCGCGGAATAACTGGCGCAGCGGGATGTTGCCGTCGCCGGGCATCATGTGCGTATCGGAGCGGCCGTCGCTGTCGATGATGTGCATGTGGCGCAGGCGGTTGCCGAGTTTGTCGAAGTAGGACATGATCGGTTCTTGATTGCAGAACGGAGGACAAATATCGCACATGCCCACCAGGCGCGGCGAGCCCACCTCGTCCAGCGCGGTCACCAGATCGTTGGCGGTGACCACCACGTTCGATTCGTACTGGGTGAGCGGTTCCAGGATCAGGTCGTGCTCCAACTGCTCGGCGTGAGCGGCCAGCTCGCGCAGATTTTTTATCAGGCGCGGCCAGTATTCGGCGCGGGTGACGTCGTTGCCGGCGTGCGCGGCCGAGATGAGGGTGAAACCGGCGCCCATCGCTTTGGCCATATCCATGCTGAGCTTGATGGTATCGAGGCTGTCGCGGCGCATGGCCTCGCTGCCGATCATCATGTTGTAGGGGTAGGCGTTGGTTTCGGGCGTGTAGCCGATGATGGGCATATCGTAGCGGGCCGACAGTTCTTTCAACTCGCGCAACCCGCCGGCTTTCAGGTCGGGGGCAAAGGCGTGCGGGCGGCCGCCCCAGATCTCAATGCCGTCATACCCGAAGCGCGCCGCGTCCTTGAAGGCGCGCTCCAATGGGTAGCGCATGTACCCCATGGTAAACATACCGATTTTCATGGCAAATCCTCGTCGTGCTATCGTTCCTAGTATTCCACGATGCCGCCGTAGTAGCGGCGATCGTCCGGGTTGTGATCTTTGTAGATCGACAGGTAGTAGCAGAACCATTCCAGCGGCACAAACAGGATGAAGGGCGCCAGCAGCGGGTGCAGTCCCTGGCCCAATTCTGCGTAATCGAAGGTGACGACATCCGAGGTGTAGCGGCGTACGAAGTTCAGCGCGCGTTCGGTGGTGTGGCGGGTTTCATCCGTGCCGAGCAGGAAGAGGAAGGGCACACCCGGTTCGACGATTTCCAGCGGGCCGTGGCGGAATTCGGCGGCGTTCAGCACCGAGCCGTGCGTCCAGGTGAATTCGAGCAGGGTGACAATGCCTTCCTTGTAACCCAGCGGCTTGAGAATACCGCCGGCGACGGTGTAAATGAGCGGCCATTTGGAAGCCATTTCGCCCAACCGGCGGCCGGTCTCTTCGTAATCGTTGATCAGCTTTTCGAGCGCGGCAGGCAGGTGGAAGAGCTGGGCGTAGACGGTTTCCAGCTCGGGGTTGGGCTCGGTGCGGTGGATGATTTCCAGCGCAAAGGCGTAGCCCACCAGCAGGTGCGCTTCCCAGATCGATTCGGCGTGGTAGTCGATGACGTAATCGCCGGCGGCGGTGATGGGATTTTCGGCTTTGTTGGTCACGGCGACGGTGCAGGCGCCTTCGGCACGGGCGATTTCCAGTGCGCGGGTCACTTCTTCGGTCTTGCCGTAGTGCGAGATGCCGATCACCAGGCAGTGGGCATCCAATTTCCTCGGCGGGGTATCCACAAAGTCCCAACCGGAATAGGCTTCACAGGGGATGGAGCTGTAGCGGTCAAACAGCATTTTAGCGGTGGTGGCGGCGCTGAGCGGCGAGCCGCAGGCGACGAAATAGACCTTTTGGATGCCCCGCGGCATGATCTCGTCCACCATGCCTTTGATTTTGGGCAGGTCTCTGGCAAGGATGTCTTTGACTTCCTGGACCATGCCAGCGGTCACCAGAAAGTCCACTTTGGATTTATCGATAATCAACATGGCGTACTCTTTCTTTGCTTGCATTCATGAGGTGCGGCCATGTGACTCATGGCCGCACCTCATTGTCAGCGATTAGGCCTTGGCGGCGGCTTTTTTCTTGTTCTGGTTCTCCCAGAAGAAGTAAGCCGGCAGGCCGGTGACCACGACCACCACAGCGGCGATCAGGCCTTCAATCGGCGCCCACAGGAAGGTGGACCAGACCAGGATCATGCAGGAAGCGATGGCCAGGAAGGTCATCAGCTGCCAGACGGGCGTGCGCCAGACGGGGTTGTAGTCGGCGCGCTTGCGGTTCCAAATAATCGAGCCGAAGGTCAGGATGTTCTTGATGAGCAGCACGAGGGTGAAGTAGCCCAGAAGGTTCGTCAGGTTGGTGACGAAGATGAGCAGGATACCCAGGGCGCATTGGATGATGATCGAATAATCGGGGGTCTCGTATTTCTCGTTGATGTGCGCGAAGACCTTGAAGAACAGGCCGTCCTTGGCCATGGCGTACTCCAGGCGCGGCTGGTACATGATGCAGCTGGAGAGCGAGCCCAGGATGACGATGATGCCGGTGACGGCCACAAAGATACCGGCGATGCCACCGATGCCGGGCAGCACGGAGATGGCATCGGAGAGCGGGGCGCTCGAGGCAGTCAGCGAATCGAAGGGCAGCAGGCCGCTGATGGTGAGGGCCAGCAGCGAGTAGAGCGCCAGGACGATGACGGCGGCGCCGAGCAGGGCGCGCGGCATGGTCTTGCCGGGGTCTTTGATTTCACCAGTCATGTAGGGGACCGCGCCCATGCCGGTGTAGGACCAGCTTGTGGCGGAAACACCGGCCAGCAGGGCTGCCAGGCCGGTGACGGCCGCGCCGGCTGCCGGGACGGAGGAGAGGTTCTCGCCGCGCATGAAGAAGATGCCCACGCCGATGATCAGCACGAAGGGCAGGATCTTGGCTGCGGTGATGATGGTTTGGAACTTGCCGCCACCTTCCACCGAGCGCAGGTGCATGTACATAAAGATCAACACGGCGACGGTCGCCAGCAGGCGGCCCGCCAGATCGCTGATCGGCACGAGATAGCGCAGGTAGTTGGAGATGGCCAGCGCCATGATCGAAATGGAGACGGGATCATTGGCCCAGAAGGTGGCCCACCCGGAGAGGAAGGCGAGCGGGCGGGAGCCGGCGTTCTTCAGGTAGATGTAGTCCGCGCCGTCCACCGGATAGGCGGTGGAGAGTTCGGCGTACACGGCCATCTGCGGGATGATGATCAGACCGCCGACGATGAACGCCAGGATGGTCATGAGCGGGGAACCCGCGGCTTTGGCCACTTCGCCGACCGAGGAGAAGATACCAGAGCCGACGGTTGTGCCGACGGCGATGGCGAGCGCCGCGCCGAGGCCCAACTTGCGACCAAGTTCTTTGGTTTGTGACATGATACGCTCCTTATCCAAAA
>DAOUGY010000305.1:0-2677 GCA_034428975.1 Anaerolineaceae bacterium
GCTGCTGCAAGGGCGCGTGGATCTGTGCAAAATCGGCCCGGAAGGCCAGCTTTCCATCCTCAACACGCTCAAACCGGTCATCATGTTTAATGAAGTGGCTGTGTTGGACGGCGGCCCCAACCCGGTGACTGCCCTGGCGGCCGAGGAAACGCTGATCTGGTCGGTGCAATGCGGTGCATTTCAGCAATTGCTGGCGCGTTACCCACAGATCGCCCTGGGGCTGCTCGAAGTGCTGGCGCGGCGTAATCGCCTGATGATCGCGCTGTACGGCGACCTGTCCTTCCGCTCGGTGCCGGCGCGCCTGGCCAAGCACCTGCTGGAATTGAGCGCCGGCGGCGCGAAAGCCATTCCCCGCGCTCATCATCCCATTCGCGTCATGGCGGCGCGCGTGGTGACCACGCCCGAAGCCGTGAGCCGCACCCTCAAAGCACTTGGCGCGCGCGGCCTGATCGCCGTGGACCGTAGCTCGATCCGCGTGCTGGATTCCGTCCGCCTGCAAGACCTGGCCCAGATCGTCGAATAACCCCATGTCATTTGGCATAAAGCAGGGCTGACTTGACAAAAGTCAAAGACAGCCCTGTTTTATTTTGGTATGCTTATTGTGAAAATCATCTCAAGAGGGATGCCATGCATTGGTTTTCCAGCCGGTTTAACTATCTGTTTCGCTCCACCAAAGGTTTGATTCTGGTGGCCATCGCGCTCGCGGCGCTGGTTTCGGCGCTGTTTGGTTCGCTCTCCGGGCCGATGGCCGAGGCGGGCGTCAAGGAAGTCATCGTGCGCGCGCTAAAGATGAACCTGGTCGAGGCCGAGCGTGAGGGGCGTCTGATCATGCTCTACCACTCCATTGCCATGATAGTGGTGGCCATCGAAACCTACATGATCACCGATCTGCTCAAGATCAAGAATGGGCTGCGCGTGGCGATCAACAGCACCATTACCGTGGGCTACTGGATGGTGGTCTTCGGCGGGCTGCCCTTTGCCTACTGGGGGCACAACTGGGCGCTACACGGCCTGTATATCGGCGGTCTGTCGCTGATCTTCTTTGCCGGCTGCATGCTGGCTTTTGCATTGTGGCCGTGGCGCGCCGAGCACAAGGTGACCGACAATGCCTATGCCCACACGCGCGGCGGTACCAGCCTGGAACGTATGGCCTTCTTTGCCATGGCGGTGACCACACTGATCTCCGCGCTCTTTGGCGCCATCCCTGGCTCGTTTTTTGGCAATGGCTTCGAGGTCTTTTTAGCCGAAAATGTGGTGCGCGAACCGGTGAAGACCGCGCTTGACCTGTCGGTCATTGGCCATTTGCACATCATGCTGGCGTTGATCGCCGTGGCCTGCGCGCTGATTGTGGGGCGCTGGATGGATTTCAAGGGTATCTGGCACAAACTGGCCATGCCGCTGATGATTGTCGGCTCGGTGGTGCTGGCATCGGGCACCTGGCTGGTGGTGCCGTTTGAGACCGCCGCGCACATGGTCATTTACGGCGGCTCGACGCTGGCCATGCTGGGCGCGTTGTTCCTGGTGATTTTCTCATGGGACAAACTGATCCGCACCGGCCTGGCCGAAAAGGGCCTGCGCAAGGGCACCTTCTTCCAGGGCCTGGCGGCGCTGCTGCGCGACCCGATTCGGTTTGGGCCGACCTGGCAGATGGTCTTCATGAACTTCACGGTCAGCGGCGTGGGCATTTTCACCGCCGTCAAGCTGGATGAGATCTTCCGCCAGTGGCAATACATGGACGAGCGCCCCATTTTGACCGGGCACTGGCACATCCTGGCCACCCTCACCGCCACCATTCTGTTGATGGTGTACGTTGACTTTGCCGGACTGAAGGGCAAAGCGCGTCAGTGGTTCGGCTGGCTGTTGATCATCTTCTCTGACCTGGCCTTTGGCGCGGTGACGGTGTATGAAATGAAGCGCCTGATCGTCAGCGAGGCGCAGCAGCAGCCGCTGCTCAACCTGACCACGCTGCTGGGCGATATCGGCCTGGTGGTGGTGCTGCTCATTCTGGCGGCGCTGATGGTCTGGCGCCTGGTGGATCTGTTCAAGAAGAAAGGACGCTGGACGCAGGAAGCGCAGGAAAGCCTGGACCCGGCCGCGGAGGTGGAAAAATGAAAAAAGCCTTCCTGATCCTTGCCGCGTTGGTTTGGCTGATTACGGCCTGCGCGCCGGTGGACCTGAACGCGCCGGTGCCGGTCTACGATACTGGCGTCGACCCGGAGAGCTGGGTGGTGATCCCGGCCGGGGAATTCCTGCACGGTCAGTTTGACGAGCCAACCGCGCTGGATTACGACTATGAAATGATGGTCACGGATGTGACCAATGCACAGTACGCCGCCTTCCTCAACGCGGCGCTGGCGGACGGAGCGGCACGCGTGGATGGTGACCGCATTGTCGGTGATTACCCCGGCGATGAATTTCAGGGCGCGCGCCACGAAGAGCGCATCGACGCGGGCGAATATATTTATATTCCGATCAACGACGAAGCCCTGCGCCTCGATTTTGACGGGCAGACCTTCACCGCCCGCGAGATGTGGGCCAACCATCCCATGACGATGGTTTCCTGGTTCGGCGCGCGTGCCTACTGCGAGTACTACGGCGGACGCCTGCCCACCGAGCTGGAGTGGGAGAAGGCCGCGCGTGGCACGGACAGCCGTCCCTTCCCGTGGGGCGAGGTGAT
>DAOUGY010000306.1:0-2318 GCA_034428975.1 Anaerolineaceae bacterium
TAATCTTTCAATTCCACAAACAGACGACCCTTCTCATCCACCACTCGTGCGTCAAAGTGCAGCTTGCCGTTTGCATCCAACCGGGCTTTCACATCCGCAAAAACCGCCACGCCGTTTACGCGCCCGCCGTGGAAGACGAGCTCGCCAATGGATTGCGGCAGGGCCAGCACACCGGTGCGACCGGCCTCCCACACCCCCGCCGTTTGCAGGCACAACTCCACCAGCATCGGCCGGTTGAGTGCGCCGTTTCCACTTTCGTCCATCGCCGGGATGGCCTTGTTCAGCCGCCCCACCACACCGCCGCCACAGCGCTGCACACCCGCCAGCACCTGAAATGCCGGGCCATGAAAATACAGCCGGTAAATATCTTCCGCCTGCACGGTGGCATGTCCGTTCCAACACGGTGGGTTCGCATGCGCCTCTGCGCTGCCGTTTTGGCGCTCCTCCAGCAATACCCGCCCGGAGAAGTGCCGCAGCACCTCTTCGCCTCGCCCAAAGCGCGCCACGGTCGATTCAAGTGTGACGGAGGCCTCCAAACCACTTGCCGTCCGGGTCACTTGCGCCTTCCAGGTGATGCGTCGCGGTTCTCCGCGGTAAAACTTGAACGGGGCCAGGAATTGAATGTCCTCCAAGCAGGCTACTTCAAAACCATCCCCGGCCGATCCAAGTGTCGATGCCACGTGTTTGGCCGCCACCGTGAAACCCTCAATGCCCATCACACCTGGCAGAATCGGTATCCCGTTGAGCGCATGATCTTTGAGGAACACTTCCCGCTCCGGGTCCAATTCGGCTTCCAAGACAATTCCTTCCGTCAGGCTCATCCCTTTCAGCCGGCTCAGCATTTTATGGATCGGCTGTCCGCTCAGTAAGGCATCATTTGCCTTTTGCACATCCAATCCGGCATCCGCGATCTCAACCCCGGCGCTCAACGCGCCCAGCGCGCCTGAGAGAATCACTTCGCCGCGTGTACCGCGTTCTATCTCTTCGCGCAGCGCCCGCGCCGCTTCTTGCGGGTCCATCAGTTCAATTCCGGCGCGCTTCATCAGCGCCGGCATGTGCCCGCGGCTGGCCATGCCCACCTCGCCCCACGCACCCCAATCGATCACCAGGGTTTGCGTTTCGGGTTGTCCGGCATTCAATGCCGCCGCCGCTTTGCACAGGTAGTCATTTGCCGCGCTGTAATCGGTCTGCCCGGCATTGCCAAAGCGACCGGCGACCGAGGAAAACAGCACCATCCGTCCGGGACGCACCTGCAAAACATTCAGCCCATCCAACAAGTTCACCAGTCCATCCGCTTTGGCGCTTATGATGGAGCGAATTTCCTCATCGGGCTTGTTTTCCAGCTTTCGGCTACGCTCGATGCCCGCGGCATGGATCACGCAATCGATCCGCCCGGTCTGTTCTACGATCGTTTTCAGAGCCGCCGTGGTCTGTTCGCCGGATGTGACGTCGCAGTTCAGGTATACGGCGTCGCCGCCATGCGCCCGCACAGCGTCCATCAGCGCCAGCACAGCCGCGCCGCGTTCCAACGCACCCAGCTCCTTGTCCACTTCTGCCGGGGTCGCCTTTTTCCCTTCATCCGCCAAACGCCGCGCCAGGCTTTGCATCAGCGCCGCGCGATCGCTGCGCAGCAAACGCAGGTTCGGGTCGCCGGCATCCGGCAGGGACGTTCGCCCCAACAGGTAGAAGCGCCCACGGGTCACTCTGGTTAGCTCCATCGCAATCGGCGCGACAATTCCTGCCGTTCCGCCGGTGATGACAAAGACGCTACCCTCGGCCAGCGGAGCGACCGCACTTGATTGCGCGGCGCGTTCAATCGCCAACGGGGTGAACCGCATCGCCGCGCTACGCCCCACTTCCACCGCCGCCGGGTCGCTCAGCGTTTCATCCACCAGCCACTCTGCCGAGCGCGATGCCGACGGTTCTTCGCCGAGATCCACCACCTTTACCAGGCGGACAGGTCGTTCGCGCTTCAACGCTTTACAGAATCCGCTGATCAATCCGCCCGAAGCGTTTATCGCTCCACGGCTGTACCCCAGTGCGCCGTCAAAGCGCACGGCGGCCACAACAAACGCCTTTTCCGGCAAAACCCGGGCAATTTTCGCCAGGCTGTACACGCCGTTTTCGCGCGCATCCGCCTCGATCGCATCCAACCGGCTTGCCTGTCGGGCGCCGGTCAGGAAATACACACCGGCAAGAGTTTCTTTCAATTCAGCAACACGCTCCACGGCGGCATCGCCGCTCAACCGGTCTACCTTGACCTTGCGCGCGCGCAGCTTCCGCGCCAGCGCATCACCCAGGCCGTCGGGGTTGCCCAC
>DAOUGY010000307.1:0-4500 GCA_034428975.1 Anaerolineaceae bacterium
GATCCAAAACCTGTGCGACGTGCACGTGGCGGTATTCCGCGACGGGCTGGACGACCAGCGCCCGCCGGAAAGCGTTCCCGGCCACCCGGTGCACACCCTGCGCGCTGAAAACGACGTGCTGCTGCGCGCGCTGGAAGAGATGAACTACACCCTCGATCAGGCCGTCAGCCAAAAGAGCGGCGCGCTGCTGCGCACTTTTATCTACCAACTCGACAAGCTGAGCGAGATCGACAAGCACTACCTGCGCAAGGAATACCTGCTCTTCCCGTATCTTGAAAAATACGGCTTTGTCGGACCGTCCAAGGTGATGTGGGGCATTCACGACCAGATCCGCGCCGAGATGAAGGCGTTGAAGGCGCTGGCCGGCGGGCTGGATGTGAGCCGGCTGGAGACGATTCGCGCCGATTATAAGAGCATTGCGGTGACGATGCGTGAAATGGCGTACAAAGAAGAAAAAATCCTGATCCCCACTGCGCTGGAGCTGCTGCGCGAAGAAGACTGGGGCGCGATCCGCGCGCAGGAAGATGAGATGGGCTATTTCCTGATTGTGCCGGCGCGCGAGTGGCGGCCTATCACGCATGACGACCTGCATTCCGATGATTTTGCCGCGCCGGAACCTGCGCCGCAAGCGGTTGCGCCCGCGCCGGAGCTCCCTGCCGGGCTGCTGCCGCTCAATACCGGGGCTCTGTGGCTGGATCAGATTGACCTGCTGCTGCGCAACCTGCCGGTGGACGTGACCTACGTGGACGAGCACGACGAGGTGCGCTATTACTCGCAGACGCGCGAGCGCATTTTCGAGCGCACCCCGGCCATTATCGGGCGCAAGGTGCAAAACTGCCACCCGCCGCAATCGGTGCATGTCGTCCAGCGCATTCTGGATGACTTCCGCTCGGGCAAGCGCAGCACGGCCGATTTCTGGATCCACATGGGCGGGCGATTTGTGATGATCCGCTATTTCGCGCTGCGCGATTCCGGCGGCGCGTACCGCGGCACGCTGGAAGTGACGCAGGACGCCACCGAACTGCGCGCACTGCAGGGCGAACGCCGCCTGTTGAACGACTGACCCTGACCCAAACCACACATTCACCCCGGCTGTTTTCCACCTGAAAATGGCCGGGGTGTTTTTTCTTTTGCGATACAATACATCCATGATCGCTGTGGATTATCAACGCCTGGGTGAGATCGACCTGTTCAGCGGGTTGGAGCGCTCCACGCTGGAGGCGGTCATCGCTGCCGCGGTCGAGCGGCGCTGCGAGGCCGGCGGTTATTTCTTTATGCAGGGCGACCCGGCGGAGTCGATCTTTTTGCTGGCGCGCGGGCGCATCAAGCTGCTGCAAACCAGCGCCGACGGTCAGCAGGTGTTGATGCGCGCCACAGCGGCTTACACTTTGTTCGGCGCGGTGGCGCTGGCGCACATCCCGGCATATCCGGTCAGCGCGCAGGCCGCCGAGGACAGCACCGCGCTGGTGTGGCCCAAGCGCAGGATGATGGAATTTGTGCAGGACGAGCCGCGCATGGCGATGAATGCCATCTCGTTGATGGCCGCGCACGTGCAGGAATTTCAGGATCGTTTCCGGCAAATGGCCACCGAGCGCGTGGAGCGCCGCCTGGCACGCACGCTGCTGCGCCTGGCCGGCCAGTCGGGGCGCAAAATTCCTGAAGGCGTGCTGATCGACCTGCCGCTCACCCGCCAGGATTTGGCCGAGATGACCGGTACAACGCTGTACACCGTCAGCCGCACGCTGAAACATTGGGAAGAGCAGGGGCTGGTCATCAGCGCACGTGAACGGGTGGTGATCGTCTTCCCGCACGGGCTGGTGCGCATCGCCGAAGATTTGACACCCTAGATTGCTTAAAATTGAAAGGTTCCATTGCGCATGCCGCGTAGTACAATGCATTGTGGGGGAGGAGATGCCACCCCTGGAAGGACAATGCAAAATGCGCATCTTGCTTCGGATCGTGTTGTTCGCGGCGGTGTTGTTAACCGCCTGTTCGCCAACCGTAACGCCCACCCCGGCCACAGAAATCCCTCCGCCGCCTGCCACGGCGACTGAAAATCCCCCACCGCCTGCCACAGAAACACAAGTCCCCCCTTCGCCTACCGCCTCGGACGGCGCCGAAGTCATCACCCTGGAAGGGTTGACGGTGGAGTTGTTCCCATTGCAGGGTGCACCCACCACCGAACCGTTGAGCTTTACGCCGCTGCAGGGCACACAGGCTGACGTGGAAGAACGCGCCCAAAAGATGCTCAGTTCGCTGGACGTGCGCCGGTTGGAAGCCGCCAATGCGGCGCTGAAACCGTTCGATGTGACAATCGAAACCGGCGACAGCGACAGCCCGTATCGCGTGCTCCAGGCCGGGCAACCGGTGCTGACGCAGCCGGTGTTTGGCTTTTCCACGGTACAGGTGAACGCATCCGGGACCGATTTTCTGCTGCGTATTGACGCCTCGGACGGCAGTACCATGCTGCGCGCCAGCAGCGGACTGCAAAAGTGGGACGGGATGGTCTGGGCGGTCTTTGTGGGGGATGAAGTGCTGACCGCGCAGGAGGTCTTCATCCCGGAACCGGCGAAAATGCAGGTGGCGGTACGCAGCGGCGGAAATGACCTGCGCACCGTGGACGCGGGCGTGCCCAGCCCGGTCAGCAACTTGCGCAGCCTGTGGAGCGACGGCCTGCAGTGGGGCGTGGAGGTGGCGCAAGTGGAAAGCGCCGGTGAGAACTTCAACGTGACCGGCGTGCTCTACCTGGGCGGCGAGTCGCTCAACGCGCAGAAAGGCTATGACGAGGCTTTCCAATATACCACCTTCAACGGCAAACCGTTTTACTTCTACAAGAAGAACGGCTCGATTGGCGTGGCGTATAACTGGAAGGAACAGCCGCTGCAATTGGACGAGGTGCCGCACTACCTGTGCTGCAGTACGGGCGCGCTCAATCCGCGTGATTTAAACGGGATGATCACCTTCTTCGCGCGGCGCGGCGAGCAGTGGTATTACGGGCAGGTGTACCCGAACGAGTAAGCGGTTATTGACCGCCGGTTAAATTGGGCCGGGGGCGCACACGCGCCCCCGGCTTTTCAAAAGGAGAACGAAAAGATCTGAAGGTTAGCCGATCTCGCTGAGCTTGACCGGGCGTTTTTCCTTGTACGATTTCGCGGCGGCCATGGCCATCAACACGGGGATGCGCCCATCGATTCCACCGACCGGGGTGGGGGTGTCGTTTTGCACGGCGCTGATGAAGTCCTTCATCTCGGCGATGAAGGATTCCATGTAGCGTTCGAGGAAGAAATACAGTGGTTTGGCCGCGTGCACGCCGTCGGCGTCGTAGTGCAGGTCGTTATCGGGGGTGTTGTTGAGGGCCTGCAGCATGCCGCCCGAGCCGAACACCTCGACGCGCTGGTCGTAGCCGTAGATGGCCTTGCGGCTGTTGTCGATGGTGCCGATGGTGCCGTTCTTGAAGAACAGGGTGATCACGGCGGTGTCAATATCGCCGGCCTCACCGATGCGCGGATCGACGCGCACGCTGCCGGCCACAAAGATCTCTTCCACGTCGCTGCCGATCAGGTAGCGGGCCATATCGAAATCGTGGATGGTCATGTCGAAGAAGATGCCGCCCGACACTTTGACGTATTCAATCGGCGGGGGGGCGGGGTCGCGGCTGGTGATGCGCAGGATGTGCGTCTCGCCGATCTTGCCCTCGGCCACCATCTGGCGCACACGGCGGAAGTTGGGGTCGAAGCGGCGGTTGAAGCCGATTTGCAGCTTGACGCCGGCTTTTTCCACGGCGGCCAGGGCCTCGTCAATCTTTTTCAGGTCGTAGGCGATGGGCTTCTCGCAGAAGATGTGCTTGCCGGCCTGGGCGGCCTCGACGATCATGCGGGCGTGCGTATCGGTGGACGAGCAAATGGCCACGGCGTCAATGTCGGGGTCGGCCATGATCTCGCGGTAATCGGCTGTGGCTTTGGGGATGAACAGGCGCGCGGCGGTTTCTTGCGCGGCGGCCAGCACGGGGTCGGCAATGGCGACGACTTTGGCGCCCGGTACGCGGTTGGCCAGGTTTTCGGCGTGGATCTTGCCGATGCGGCCGGCGCCGATCACGCCCACACGGATGATTTTCGGTTCTGCCATGGTGGTTTCTCCTGAAAAGAATTAAAGTCCGAGGCTCTTGAGGTACTGGCGGTTGCGCAGCGCCGATTCTTTGGGGCTGCCCATGCCGGGGAGCACGTCCTGCTCGACGACGCCCCAGCCTTCGTAACCGATGCGTTTAAGTTCTTCCAGCAGCGCGGCGAAGGGGATTTCACCCTTGCCCAGCTCGCAGAAGATGCCGCGGCGCACCGATTCAAAGTAATCCCAACCGTGGGTGCGCGACTGGCGGCCGATTTCGGGCTGGTAATCCTTGAAGTGGAAGTGCCACAGGCGGTCGCCGTGCTTGCGCAGCCCTTCGATCGGATCGCCGCCGCCGAAGCGGTAGTGGCCGGTGTCAAAAACCAGGCCGATCAGGGT
>DAOUGY010000308.1:0-2208 GCA_034428975.1 Anaerolineaceae bacterium
TGGCGGCAGGCGCCGGGCTGTGGCCGGCCTTCTGGATGCTGGGGGCGGGCCGTTGGCCGGAGTGCGGCGAGATCGACATCATGGAAAACGTGGGCGAGCCCGACTGGGCCAGCGCGGCAGTACACGGGCCGGGCTACTCCGGCGATGCCGGGCTGGTCAACTACCGCTACTTTCCACCGGACAAGGATGCCACCGCCTGGCACGTCTATTCGGTGGACTGGTCGCCCGAAAGCGAAATGCTGTTCAAGATCGACGGCGAATTGTATTTCCGCGTGACGCGCCCGATGGCTGAGAACTTCGGGCGCTGGGCGTTTGATAAGCCCATGTTTATCCTGCTCAATTTCGCACTCGGCGGCGGCTACCCGGCCAAGATCAACGGCGTGCAAGCGCCGTACTTTGGCCTGCCCGCCGAAACGGTGCAGGCCATCCAGCGCGGCGAAGTGCGCATGCTGGTGGATTGGGTGAAGGTGACAAAATGACCAAAACCGCTCACCGCTCGATATTTATCGGAGAAACGCCGCAGCAGCGGCCCGAACACGGCATTGCCGGCGATTACGTGCCCCTGCTGGGCGAGGTCTACTACAAGATCACCGATTTCGACGCCATGCCGCCCTTCTTCATGAGCCTGGTGAGCAGCTCGAACCACTGGCTGTTCATCGCTTCCACCGGCGGGCTGTCGGCTGGGCGGGTGAACGCCGAGCAGGCCCTGTTCCCGTATTACACCGTTGACAAACTGACCGAAAACAACGATAACACCGGCGCCAAAACCATCCTGCTGGTCGAACGCGGCAGCAAGACCCACCTGTGGGAGCCGTTCTCCAACCGGCAGCAGGGCATGTACGCGGTGGAGCGCAACCTGTACAAGAACGTGGCGGGCACCGCGCTGGTGTTTGAAGAGATCAACGCCAGCCTGGGGCTGACCTTCCGGTATGCCTGGCGAACCGGCGACGCCTTCGGCTTCGTAAAAACGAGCTGGCTGATCAACGACGGCTCGGGCTGCCAGGTGGAACTGCTGGACGGGCTGCAAAACCTGCTGCCGGCGAACGTCTCTGAGTGGACGCAGACCGCCCTCAGTCCGCTGCTGGATGCCTACAAGCGCAACGAACTGGACGCGGCCAGCGGCCTGGGCATTTTTACGCTCAATTCCACGTTGACCGACCTGGCCGAGCCAAGCGAATCGCTGCTGGCGACGCTGGTGTGGCAGGTGGGGCTGGATGCGCGCGCCTGGCTGCTCTCCTCGCGTCAATTGGACGCCTTCCGCAACGGGCTGGATGTGCAGACCGAAACCGAAACGCGCGGCATGCGCGGCGCATACTTCGTGCAGGCCAGTTTTGGGCTGGCCAGCGGCGCGCAGCGCGAATGGCACATGGCGGCGGACGTCAGCCAGGATGCGGCCGCCGTGGTGCACCGCGCGGCCTGGCTGGGCGGCGCGCGCGCCGACCTGATTGCCGAACTGGAGCGCGATATGGCTGCCAACACGGCCAGCCTGGAACGAATTGTGGCCAGCGCGGACGGGCTGCAGGTTTCGCAGCGGCACATGCTGGCGGCGCACCACTTTGCCAACGTGATGTTCAACGAAATGCGCGGCGGCTACTTCCCCGATCAGTATCAGGTGCGCCGAGCCGATTTCGTCGATTACGTGATGCACCTCAACCGCGCTTTACTGGCAGCGCAGGCCGATTTCTTTGCCGGATTGCCGGAAGAACTCGCGATTGACGATCTGCGCCAGCGTGCCGAGGCAGCCGGCTCGCCGGACCTGCTGCGGCTGGCCAACGCTTACCTGCCGCTGTCATTCTCGCGCCGGCACGGCGATCCCAGCCGGCCGTGGAACCGCTTTTCGATCAATATCAAGAAGAAGGACGGCTCGCAGCAGTTTGATTACGAGGGCAACTGGCGCGACATCTTCCAGAACTGGGAAGCGCTGGCCTATTCGTACCCCGAGTACACCGAGAGCATGATCTGCGCCTTCCTCAATGCCACCACCGCCGACGGCTACAATCCTTACCGCATCACGCGGCGCGGCATCGACTGGGAAACGCCCCAGCCGGGCAACCCGTGGGCCAACATCGGCTACTGGAGCGACCACCAGATCATCTACCTGGTGAAACTGATGGAGATCAGCGCCAGGGTGCACCCCGGGTTGCTGGAGGAGGCGCTGGCACGGCCGCTGTTCAGCTACGCTGACCTGCCCTACCGCATCAAACCGTA
>DAOUGY010000309.1:0-5257 GCA_034428975.1 Anaerolineaceae bacterium
TTCCAAATCGTGCAAATCCTGGCCGAGAAACGCATGTGCATTACCGGGGAGATCGTTGAATTTACGACCCTGGCGCAATCCACTGTCAGCCAGCACCTCAAAGTGCTGCGCGAGGCCGGGTTGATCGAAGGAGAAGTGGAAGGCCCGGCCACCTGCTATTGCATCAGCGCCGAGGGCGTGCAGTTCCTTAAAACACAGATTGGCCGTTGGCTGCCCACCTGCTGCCCGTCCTAACCGCGCGGCCTGCCCGGCGCGGATTTATTTTTCCGTCAATATCGTATTTTTGCGATTTTCGAAAGTGAGGATATCATGTCCATGACCAAAGCCGCAACAGACTATTTTGATCAAAACGCCGGGGATTGGGACGCTCTGCGCGCCCAATATTTCGGGGAAGACGTGCGACGCGCGGCGATCGCCAAAGCCTATCTGCGCCCCGAAATGGCCGTGGCGGATGTCGGCGCCGGCACCGGATTTCTCTCGGCCGGGCTGGCACCGCGGGTCAAGCGCGTCTACGCCGTGGATGGCTCGGCCGCCATGCTGGCAGTGGCCCGCGAAAACTTGAAGGATTTTGACAATATCGAATTTCATGAAGCCGACGCCCTAACCCTGCCCTTTCCCGATGAGAGCCTCGATGCCGTTTTCGCCAACATGGTCTTACATCACCTCACCGACCCGCTGGCGGCCATCCATGAGATGACTCGCGTGCTGCGCCCCGGCGGCCGGCTGATCATCACCGATATGGACGCCCACCCCTATGCCTGGCTGAAAGATGAAATGGCCGATGTGTGGCAGGGTTTCGAGCGCCGCCAACTGCGCGACTGGTTCCAATCGGCCGGGCTGGTGAACGTGATCGCCGCCTCAACCGGGCAGTCCTGCTGCGCCGAGTCGGCCAGCGTGGTGCAAGATGAATTGGGGCGCAAAGCAAAAATAAGCGTTTTTGTGGCGGCAGGGACGCGCCGACTGAGCATGCGCGAATCGGTGCGCGAGAACTACGCCGCCCTGGCCGAAGCCGGCGCCTGCACGTGCGGATCGGCGGCGGGAGAAAGCGGCTGTGCCCCGGCCGGTGATTCGACCTGCTGCGGCAGCGCGGAATCGAGCGCCGTCACCTTCAACACCGGCTACGCCGCGGATGAACTGGCCGGCGTCCCGCAGGAAGCCGCCGAAATCGCATTGGGCTGCGGCAACCCGCTGGCCCTGGCCGCCCTGCGGCCCGGTGAAGTGGTGCTGGACATTGGCAGCGGCGGCGGGCTGGATGCCTTTCTGGCAGCACAGCGCGTGGGAGAAAGCGGCCGGGTGATCGGCGTGGACATGACCCCCGCCATGCTCGAACGCGCCCGCGTCGCCGCCGAACGGGGTGGATACCATCAGGTGGAATTCCGCCAGGGCTATGCCGAAGATCTGCCGCTGGAGACCGGGAGCGTGGATGTGGTCATCTCCAACTGCGTGGTCAATCTCGTGGAAGACAAAGGCCGCGTCTTTGCCGAAGCTTTCCGCGTGCTCAAGCCCGGTGGGCGGCTGGAGGTCAGCGACATGGTCACTTCAGGCTCACTGCCGCTCGAATTTCAGAGCGATCCGCACGGCTGGGCCGAGTGCGTGACCGGCGCACTGCCTGAAAGCGAATACCTCGATCTGGTCGCCGAGGCCGGCTTTACCGGCGCCGTCACGCGCCGCAGCGCCAGCATGGGTGAAGTGGACGGGGTGGCCGTGTACAGCGTAATCGTTTCCGCGCGCAAACCCGCCTCAAACGAGGTGTCCTGCGCCTGCTGCGGGTAGCGCGAAAGTATCGTCACCACAGGGATCCATCCTGTAACGCATAAAGGGAAACCGACACCAGGACACGGGGAATGGCAGGCAAAAGCTTCGCACCCCCGTGCCCGCACGAAGATATGCCGTTCATCCATATCGCTTCCCGGAAATTACCGGTTTACTGCAACAAAAAAACAGGAAATGCCCAATCCACAGGCATTCCCTGTTTTTTCATCGAAACCAGTCAACTAGCGCTTGCCACCGTCCCACACCATGAACGGCATGTTGACGACCACGCCCGGCTTGCGGGTGGTCACTTCGCTGGCGGCTTCTGCGGCGGCAATCTCCGCCGCCGATTTCAACTCGCGCGCGCTCACGCCGTCGGCCCACTTGACCAGAATAATCTGGCGCAGCGGTGAGTAGCCTTCGCTGCCGGGCGGGTTGTTGAACACATCCGGCTGAAAGCCCAGCGGGCCTTTGCCGGTCAGGCCGTTTTCAAAGACATACACATCCGCCAGCGCTTCCGCCGGCACCTGCGCCAGAGACGGCACATACAACACCGGCGACTTCATCATATTGCTGAGCGTCTCGGCGATGCCGGAGTCGGACGCCTCGGTGTGCGAGAAGTAGATTTCCTTGCCTTCGGCATAGGCCTTGCCGGCGGGCAGGATGGCGGTATCGCCACCACTTTGGCCCTGGGCGCTGCACGCGGAAAGCACAACCGCAGTCGCCAGAACAGCCATCAAAAAGGGCAAACGCAAACGATTAATTCGAAACATGGGTTCACTCCTGATATGCTTTTGAGCCGTAAATTTCCCTGTCCGGCCGACGTGGCGCACAGACAGCGGATTGTTTTTCATTGGTGACCATCATACCCGACCACCTCGCCTTGTCCATCCGCCATCCCACCCGCGCAAAACAAGCATATTTGCCTATAGTTTGCTGAGCCAGGAAATGATAGACTCAAAAGGTCTAATTGGTATACGAATTACAAACGTAGACAGAGAGTGATAGTGACCATGAATCTTGCGCTTGCATTCATCACCGGCCTGACCACTGGCGGCTTGAGCTGCCTGGCAGTGCAGGGCGGCTTACTGGCCAGCTCCCTGGCCGACCAAATTGAAAAAGACGTGCAAACGGCGGCGGCGCAAGCCCCGCGCAAAAACAGAACCGGCGCCGCGCCACAGCGCAAGGGGCTGGCCCGCCCCATTGCGGCCTTCCTGCTGGCCAAAATTCTGGCCTACACCGTGCTGGGCTTCCTGCTCGGGCTGCTGGGGCAGATGTTCCAGCTTTCGCCCTATGCCCGCGCCGCGCTGCAAATCGGCATCGGTATCTTTATGGTCGGCTCGGCGCTGCGCATGTTCAACGTACATCCCATCTTCCGCTATTTTGCCTTTGAACCACCGGCCTTCCTGCGCCGCAAGCTGCGTAAAACCGCCGCCCATTCCGGCGCCTCGCTGACCACCCCGCTGGCGCTGGGCGCGATGACGGTGCTGATTCCCTGCGGCATCACGCAGGCCATGATGGCCGCGGCGCTCGGCACCGGCGACCCGTTGAGCGGCGCGGCGTTGATGTTCGCCTTCACCCTGGGCACCAGCCCGGTGTTCTTCGCCGTGGCCTACTTCGCCACCCAGTTGGGGCAGCGCCTGGAAAAACACTTCATGCGCTTTGTGGCGATCGTCATGCTGCTGGTCGGCCTGTTCAGCATCGACAGCGGCCTGACCCTGGCCGGCTCGCCCGTCTCGCTGACGCGCTGGCTGAACAGTCCCTTCAAGGCATCGGCCGCGAGTGCCGGCCCGCAAGCCGGGGCCCCCCGGGTCATCAACCCGTCCGTTGCCGCCGGACCGTTGCCCACCCCAACGCCCAACCCCCTCAGCGTCGTCAGTGAGGGCGACAATGTGGTCACCATTCAAATTCAGAACACCGGCTATCAGCCGAACGTGGTGCACGCCAAAGCCGACCAGCCGCTCAAGCTGCACCTGGTCAGCCGCGACGTGTTCTCCTGCTCGCTGGCCTTCATCATCCCATCGCTGGGCGAAGAGCGCTATCTCAAATCAACCGACGAAGCCTGGATTGAGATTCCCGCTCAACCGGCGGGAACCAAAATGCCCTTCTCCTGCTCGATGGGCATGTTCACCGGCACAATCCTCTTTGACTCGTGAGGCGGCCATGAAAAAACGCGTTACGTTGAAGATCGAGGGCATGGAATGCCCCAATTGTGCCATGATCCTGGAGCGCATGGAAGATACGCTGGCCGGGGTGACAAGCGTTGAGGCCAGTTATCATAAAGCGCAAATGGTGGTGGAATTTGATGAGAGCGCGCTCAGCCTTCAGCAGATCGAGGCCGAGGTGCTGCGCCTGGGGTACAGGGTGGGGCAAAAACCGTAATCGTCCGTGGACAAGACGATTCATCCACGGATGAATCGAACAGACCCGATGGATAAAGAGACCTCGGAGGGTTTGCGGCGCGAACAAGGTTCGCCGGATACCCCTTCCCGGTCTTTTTTTGTCTATGGCGCAACGAAAGACACCCGATCCACCGCCCCATCCTGTTATACTATTCGCATTCCACACCGAAGGACCGCGCCATGCTCGCTGTGCTGTACGCCGTGATCACCGTTCTGGCCTGGGGCACCTGGATGACCCCCTCGCAGAAGATCGTCTTCAAAAATCAGCAAATCAAGACCTTCTACGTCGCGGCGGGTAACCTGCTGCTCTCGGCGCTGGTCTTCATTATTAAAGGCGAAGGCGGGCTGACCGGCACGGTCTTTGCCCTGCCCTTTATCGGTGGGCTGGTCTGGTCGGTGAGTGCCTTCATGGCCTTCACCGCCACCGACCGCCTGGGGATGGCGCGCGCCGCCGGCATTTGGACGCCGCTCAACGTGGTGGTCAGCATCCTGTGGGGCATCGTCATTTTTGGCGAATTTCTGGAAGTCGGCCCGGGCACGCAAGTGCTGCTGTTTGGCGCGCTGATCATCCTGCTGGCCGGCGTGCTGCTGATCATCAACGCGCGCGGGCGCGACACCGCCCACCACTCCTCAAGCGACACACGCATTGGCCTGCTGGGTGCGCTGGGCGCGGGTGTGCTGTGGGGCAGTTACTTCATCCCCATCAAGCTATCGTCCGCCTCCATGTGGGTGGCCAACCTGCCCCTGGCGCTGGGCATCTTCACCGGCAGCGCCGTGCTGGCCGCGCTCACCCGCCAACCGCTGCGCCTGAGCCGCCCCGGCGAGACGGCGCGCGTGATCACCACCGGCGCGCTGTGGGGCGTCGGCAACATCTTCATGCTGCTGCTCACCGAGCAGATCGGCGCGGGGCGCGGCTTTACCATTGCGCAGTTGGGCGTGGTGATCAATGCGTTGATGGGCGTGTTTGTGCTGAAAGACCCGGCGCCCCGTTCGCGCGCCGCCGTGTTGACCCTGGCGGGCTGCGTGCTGGCCAGCGTGGGCGGGATTCTGCTGGGCAGCCTTAAATAATTCCGCACAGGAGTAGCGTAGGGTGCGGTCAAACA
>DAOUGY010000310.1:0-1796 GCA_034428975.1 Anaerolineaceae bacterium
GCCCTGACGTTATTGGGGAAATCACCGAGGTGGAGAAAAATAACCATGGATGACAGTAATTTTGATATCAAGAACGCCATTTCCGGAGTGCTTGTCGTAGATAAGCCGGTTGGCCTCACATCGCATGACGTTGTTCAAATTGTCCGCAAGGGAACCAATATCCGGCGCGCCGGGCATACCGGCACGCTGGACCCGCGCGCCTCGGGGGTGCTGGTCATCCTGATCGGGCCGGCGGTGCGGCTGAGCGAGTACGTTTCCGCCTCCGACAAGCGCTACCAGGCCGTGGTTCGCCTGGGCGCCACCACTGACACCTACGACGCCGAAGGCCGCGTAACCAGTTCCGCCCCAGTGAACGTGACTGAAGAGCAGTTCGAAAACGCGCTCCAACAATTTATTGGTGAGATCGAGCAGGTTCCCCCGCCCTACTCCGCTGTGAAAGTGAAAGGCCGCAAGGCGTATGAAATGGCGCGCGAGGGCGAAGAAGTGGAACTGCAGCCGCGCAGGATCAAGGTCTATAACCTGGAGCTGCTGGAGTGGGCCCCGCCCGAGGCGGTCATCGACGTGTACTGCTCGTCGGGAACCTACGTGCGCTCGCTGGCGCACGACCTGGGCGAAGTGCTGGGCTGCGGGGCGCACCTGGTGGGGCTGCGGCGCACCAAAAGCGGGCGCTTCACCCTGCGCGATGCCGTGCCGCTGCGCAAGCTGCGCGAAGCCTTTGAGCTTGGCACCTGGTACCAGTACCTGATCCCGGCCGCCGACGCGCTCTCCGATTGGCCTGCGCTCGAGTTGACCCACGAGCAGGTGGAGGCCGTGCGACATGGCCACCGTGTTCCCGGCGACCCGCCCGAGAACAACACCTGGGCGCGCGGTGTCAGCGAGCAGGGCGAGCTGGTGGCGCTGCTGGAATGGGTGCCCGAGGCAAACGAATGGCAGCCGCGTAAGGTCTTTTTCTCCTGATGCAGCACCTCACCGCGCTGGACGATCTGTACCTGGATCACGCCTGGGCGACCATCGGATCGTTCGACGGCGTGCACCGCGGCCACCAGGCGGTGATTCGGCGGCTGGTGGATGGGGCGCACCAGGCCGGCGTTCCGGCGGTGGTGGTCACCTTTTTCCCCCACCCTTCGGTGGTGCTGCGTGGTTCCAACGGGCCGTTCTTTCTGACCACGCCCGAAGAACGCGCCGCGCTGCTGGACGCGCTGGGGGTGGACGTAGTCGTCACCCTGCGGTTTGACCGGCAGATGGCGGCGCTGACCGCTGAAGAATTTATGCGCTGGCTCAGCGCGCACCTCGGCCTGCAGCGGCTGTTTGTTGGTTACGATTTCGCCCTGGGGCGTGGTCGCGAAGGCAACACCGGGCGGCTGCGCGAGTTGGGCGAACAGTTGGGCTATGCCCTGGAACTGACCGAGCCGTATGAAATCGGCGGCGAACCGGTGTCGTCCAGCCGTATCCGCGCGCTGCTCAACCGCGGCAACGTGAGCGAAGTGACCGAGTTGCTCGGCCGCCCCTACGCGCTGAGCGGTGAAATCGTGCGCGGCGATGGGCGCGGCCACGGGCTGGGCATCCCCACCGCCAACCTGTCGGTGTGGCAGGAGCGCGTTGTGCCCGCGGTGGGTGTGTACGCATCCTGGGCGCTGGTCGACGGCGTACGCCACGCGGCGGTCACCAACATCGGCGTGCGGCCCACGTTTGAAAACGAGCCGGTGTTTGCCCGCATCGAAACCCACCTGCTGGATTTTGACCGCGACCTGTACGGCCAGAAGCTGCAGCTCGAGTTTATCGAATACCTGCGCCGC
>DAOUGY010000311.1:0-8016 GCA_034428975.1 Anaerolineaceae bacterium
TTTCCAGTTTCTGGCGTTCTTCAGCGGGAATGGCTTCCAGTGAAGGATAACGGGAATACAGCTCGTATAGCTTCGCGGCGCGGGCGGCAAACATGGTGCCGCGTTTGAGCACCTGGACTTTGACGCCCATTTCGAACATGTCCGAGGAGGGCGCCATGGTGACATCCGCCATGTCGGCCTGGGCCAACAAGCGGCGGGTGTGATCGGATGCGCCTGACTCGACGCAGGCCTGGTTGACTGAACCGGTCACAACGTAGGCAGCGCCCATCATAAAGGCAGCCAGTGCCGCTTCCGGTGTGCTGATGCCGCCGCCGGCCCCAATGCGGATGGGCTGCGCGTAGTCATGAACCGCTTGCAGTTCATCGCGCAGCGCAACCATGGTAGGCAGCAGATTGACCAACGGGCGATTGTCGGTGTGGCCGCCGGAATCGGCTTCAACGGTGATGTCATCGGCCATAGGCACAAGCGCAGCCAGTTCGGCCTGCAGCGGGGTGATGCGTCCCTGATCGAGCAAGGTTTGGAGCAGGTCCCGCGGCGCGGGCTGCATAAAGCGCCGTGCGACTTCCTTGCGGGAGAGCTTGGCGATGATGCGGTTGTCGATTTGGATGCTGCCGTCGGCGGCGCGCGAAAGGCCGGCGACGCGGAACAAGACCAGATTGATGGTCATGTCCAGATAAGCCGAGGCTTCGATGACATGAATACCGTGTTTTAGGTACAGCTCAACGGCACGCTGCTCGAGGGCCGGTTCGTTGGGGCTGTTGATCAGGTTGAAGGCATAGGGGCCGTGCGGTAAGGCCTGCTGTATGGCCTGAATGGCGGATTCCAATCGGGCAGGAGGCAAACCGGCGGCACCAAACGATCCCAGGAAGCCGGCTCGGGCCAGGGTGATGATCATTTGCTCGGAGGCAATGGCGTTGGCCATGGCGCCGGCCATCAAGGCGTAACGCAGGCCGTAAGCCAGTTTAAAGGCCGGGTCGCCCAGGTCGGTGGCTGCCCAGGCGGGCAGGTTGGCCAGCACAGAAACATCCGACGGTTCCGGTACGGCCGAAGCGGCGGAGACGACCAGCGAGCCGTGGTCGTTGATCACCCAGCAAGGGGTATCGAGATCCAGCAGGGCGGTTTGAATTTGCTCAAAGGAGGTAAGCTGACTACCGATGGGACCGGACGGCTGACCGATGGACACCGATTGAAAGTTCGGTTTGATGTGCAATGCCGGGGTATTTGAGGACATAAAGAAGATCCTTTGACGATAAGATTACAGGCCGCGAATAAAGGCAGCCTACAAGGAGTTAAACCCAAAAAAGCGCGGCAGGTTGCGCGGCGGGCAAGGTTTACGGCAGGTCAGTTGGTGGGGGGCTGTGACGCAGGTGATACGCGGCAATGCCAAAGGCAACGGCCACATTGAGCGAGCGTTTGAATCCGGCCATGGGAATCCAGAGGATTTCGTCGCATAACTCCAACAAGGACGGATCGACGCCCGAGGTTTCGTTGCCCATGATCATCAAAATGGGACGGTCCGATTGGCGCGGGTTGGCCATGTATAGACTCTTGGCATGGGGAGAAGCTTCGATGGCCCACAGGCGAAAACCGTCCTGGCGGCAGGTTTGGGCAGCCTCCAGCGCGTTGCGATGGTAGGTCCATGGGACGGCCCATTCGGCGCCCAGACCGGTCTTCATGATTTTGGGGTGTTCGGGGGTCGGCGTGGTTCCGGCCAAATGCAGATGACGAAGCCCAGCGCCGTCTGCAGTGCGGAACATGGCGCCGACGTTGAAGGTGCTGCGGATGTTATCCAGCAAGGCCTCCACAACCGGTTGAGAGGCTTTCTCCGGCGTTTTGGGTAAGTGGTTGGTAAATTGGCTGTGTACCACGCGCAGCGCCGCCTGGCAGCGCGGGCAGCGGCTCAACTCACCGTATTCCTGCGGCGCTGGGAAGCGGAAGGCGCAGGCGGGGTTGGCACACTCATATACCCGGAAGAACTCAAGCGGCATGGGCGGGTTCGGCCGGCGGGAGAAAATGCAACTTGCGGCGGATGACACGCGCGGCAAAGGGATCGATGCCCAATGCCGCCAGCACTTCATCCGGGCGGCCGGTGGCGGCTTCGCGGGCGGATAGGCGCATGAAAAGCCAGACTTCACCCTTGGCATTGGGCGGATTTAGGTGCAGTTCCAAAATGAGCGGGCGCAGATCATAGGTTTTGCCGCGGCGCTGGCGCAAAAGCTGTTCGCTGTGCAGTAAGGTTTCGATGCTTTCGGAGATCTGAACAGAATCGACCGGATCCAGGAAGAGGACGTCAAAATCGGAGGCGGTCACCTGGGTTTGCATAGCCGGGCTGCGCAGGTCAACCTGCTGTATGGTTTCAAGCTGGATTCCGGGTGGTAAGGCGGACTGGAGCGCAGATTCGATGCTTTCTAGCGAAAGATCGGGGTCGAGCCAGAAATCGAGGACTTCTTGATCGGAGAGCATGCCCAGAGGCAGCGGACAGGCTTGCTGCAGGCGCGGCTGGGGGTGGAAGCCCTGGCTGTAGGCCAGAGGCAGGGCAGCGCGGCGCAAGGTGCGCTCCCAGATGGTTTGCATGTCGAGGTTGCTGGTATAGCGAAGCGCCTCGGTTTTGGCGTAGGATAAGCGGATGCGCTGCATGGGGCCTCTTATTCCGCTGCGACGGGTTCGGCTGCCGGGTGAACAGGGACTTCCGGACATTTCCAGTAATCGCCGGGGTTTTCGCGGCGGGCATCGTTGAAGACCGGCAGGATACCGCAGGCATAACACTGTTCACGGCAATCGGCGCGCAATTCACTGCGCAGGCTCATTTCGTAATCCTGACGGAGGAAGGACTTGCGCACGCCCGAGGTGATGTGATCCCACGGGAAGACTTCGTCCAGCGCGCGCTGGCGGTGGGTATAAAAATCCGGGTTCAGGCCGGCTTCGTTGAAGGCTTCCTGCCAGGCGGAGAATTTGAACTGATCCTGCCAGGCATCGAATCGGGCGCCGCGCTGCCAGGCCGCGTAGATCACGTCGGAAAGGCGCCGGTCGCCGCGCGAGAGCCAGGCCTCCAGCATGGTTTCATCCGGGCTGGTCCAATTCAACTTGAGACCCGGGACGCGCAATTCACGGCGCAACAGTTGCTGCTTGGCTTCGATCTGCTCGCGCGTGTCGCAAGGCGCCCATTGGAAAGGAGTGTGCGGTTTGGGCACAAAGGTGCTGACGCCGGCATTGAGGTTGGCGCGGCCTTTGAGGACCTTGCGGCCTTCCGCTAAAACCGCCTTGCACAAATCGGCGATGGCCTGAACATCTTCCAAGGTTTCGGAGGGGTGACCGATCATGAAGTAGAGCTTGATGGTTGTCCAGCCGCGCGAATAAATGGCACGGGCGGTTTCCAGCAATTGCCGGGTGGGGATGGGTTTGTTGATGATGTTCCGCATGCGGTCGGTGGCGGCTTCGGGGGCAAGGGTGAAGCCACCCTGGCGGGCGCCTTTGAGCTTTTCGATGAGATCGATGGAAAACGACTCAATGCGCAGCGACGGCAATGAGATGGTGAGGTGGCGGCCGCTGAAGCGATTGGAGACGGCATCCACCAGTTCGAGAATGTGAGAATAATCGGATGAAGAGAGTGACAACAACGCCACTTCTTCGAAGCCAGTGTTTTTGAGGGCTGCGTCGACCGAATCGACAATTTCGGCCACGGATCGTTCGCGCACGGGGCGGGTGATGAAACCGGCGTGGCAGAACCGGCAACCGCGCGTGCAGCCGCGCATGATTTCGACCGAGACGCGGTTATGGACGACCTCGATGGAGGGAACGATGAATCGCGTGGGTGGAGGCGGAAGTTTGGCGACGAGCCGGCGGGTGATTTTGGACGGAACGCGCTCATCCAGCCGGTTCAAGGCGGAAAGCGTGCCGGAAGGAGTGTATTCAGGTTGGTAGAAGAGCGGGACGTAGACGCCGGGGACCTGCGCCAATGCGAGCAGCAAATCGCGGCGCGGCGCGTCGGAGGATTTCCAGGTCTGGTGCGCGTTGACGATCTCGTGAATGACCTCTTCACCTTCGCCAATCACAAAGGCGTCGATGAAGGCCGACATGGGCTCGGGATTGTAGGTGGAATGGCCGCCGGCGATGACCAGTGGGTGGGTTTCGTCGCGGTCGGCAGAACGGAGTGGAAGACCCGCCAGGTCGAGGGCGTTGAGGGTGTTGGTGTAGAGCGTCTCGTAGGGGATGGAAAAAGCGAGGATATCGAAGCCGGCCAGAGCGTGGTGCGTTTCCAGCGAATAAAGCGGGATGCCGCGCGTGCGCATGACTTCTTCCATATCCAACCAGGGAAGATAGGCTCTTTCGGCCACTACATCGGGGCGCTGGTTGAGCTGGTCGTACAAGATGGCCAGCCCCAGATTGGGCAAGCCGAGATCGTAGATGTCGGGGAAAATCAACGCCACACTGGAACGGACGGACGTCCAGTCTTTGACGATTTGGTTGACCTCGCCGCCGGTATAGCGGCCGGGTTTGGTGACAGTGGGCAGAATGCGTTCCAGATGGTCGTTGATTTCTTGCGGGGTTAGCACCATTAATTCATTCCTCCGGGAAGCCCAATTCTACCCTGAGTGCTCCGAATTGACCAGACGGCGACTAAAGTGTGCCTTTGATCATGCCGCCATCCACCGGAAGCATAACGCCGGTGAGGTATGAGGCGGCAGGAGAGACCAGGAATACCGCCACCCGGGCGAACTCTTCCGGCAGCGCCAGGCGGCCAAATGGGCTGTCATGCGCCTGTTTTTGTATTTCCTGCTCGATGGTGGTGCCGTTGGCGTTGGCGCGAACGCGCATCAGTTCGGTGACGCGCTCGGTTTCTGTCCAGCCGGGCAGGATGGAATTGAAGCGGATGCCCTGATGACCCAGCTCCAATGCCAGGGTTTTTGTGAGACCGACCGTGGCGGCGCGCACGCTGTTGGAGAGCACGAGGTTGGGAATGGGTTGCTTGACCGAGTACGAGGTGATGGTGAGCACGCTGGCGGCACCGGATTGGCGCAGGAACGGCAGCGCTGCGCGGATCAGGCGCACCTGACTCAAAAAGGACAAATCGATGGCACGCTGCCAGACTTCGTCGGAAAAACTCTCAAACGGTCCGGCAGGCGGGCCGCCGGCGTTGGCGATCAGAATGTCCACCCGTCCGTTCCAATCCGCAGCGGATTGAACCAGCTTCCCTGGAACGGAGGGATCAGTGATATCCCCTGGGAGCGCGAGAACGCGCGCACCGGTTTCGTCGATGATTTTGTGCGCAGCGGCGTCCAGGCGGGTGGCATCGCGGGCGTTGACGATCACATCGGCGCCTTCGCTAGCCAACAGGCGGGCCACAGCATAGCCTAATCCTCGGCTGGCGCCGGTGATCAGGGCGGTTTTTCCTTTGAGTTGCAGGTCCATGTGCCTCCTAAATCAATTCGATGGAGTGCTTTTCGATTTGCAGTTCGGGGAAATGGCTTTCCACGAACGGTATGATGGCTTGCAAAGAGCGTTGCGCCTGGGCGACGTCCGTGCTGACCAGCGCACAGGTGATGACGACTTCCTGCCATTCGTCATGGCGGGCGGTTTCTCCTGCGGAGACGTTGAACTCGCGGTGCAGACGGGTGAGCAGCGGTCGGATGCGACTGCGCTTTTCTTTAAGTGAATGGCATAGAGGCAGGTGAATTTCGAGCGTCAGGACAGCGAACATGCCGGTTTGCCCTCCTCTCTCGCCGGGATGGATGCACTCTTGCAAATCATTCCCGCGACGGGTACAATGCTTCATCGATTATACCTTTATAAGACAGGCGCACGATGAATCCCGAAGAGATCGCATACCAGCAGGCGTTGGACTATCTCTACAGCTTTGTCGACTACAGTCTGACGAAGCAATTGCAATATTCGCCGGAAAAGTTCGATTTGAGCCGAATGCAGACGCTGTTGGATCGAATGGGACACCCCGAGCGGGAATATAAAGTAATCCATGTGGCCGGCACCAAAGGCAAGGGGTCGACGGCGGCGATGATCGCCAGCGGATTGGAAGCCGCGGGATTTACAGTTGGTTTTTACACCTCACCGCACCTGATCGATTATGTGGAACGCATTCAGGTGAATTCGAGTTCGATTCCGCGCGCGGAGCTGGTGGCTTTGCTGGATGAGTTGAAGCCGCTGGTAGCCGAGATTGAGCGATTGACGACGTTTGAAATCACCACCGCGCTGGCGTTCCTGTACTTTGCGCGCAAGAATGTGGATGTTGCGGTGGTGGAGGTGGGCCTGGGCGGACGACTGGATGCCACCAATGTGGTGGAACCGCTGGTTTCGGTGATCACCTCGCTGTCGTATGACCATATGGCGGTGCTGGGCAATACGCTGGGTCAGATTGCATTTGAAAAAGCCGGCATCATCAAACCGGGCCGTCCGGTTGTGCTCTCGCCGCAACGGGAAGAGGCGCGGCTGGTGGTGGAGCAGGTGTCTGCCGAACGCGGATCGCGGTTGTGGATGGCCGGGCGGGACTTTTTCTTTGCGCCGTGGGCGCACAGTCTGGAACAACAAAGCCTGCTGGTGTGGAATGCCGGCGAGCAAGAACATGTGGATACATTCATTGAATCTGATGGACGGAGTGAATGGAAGCCGCTGCAGCTCACCATCCCGCTGTTGGGCAACCATCAGGTGGAAAACGCCGCCACGGCGTACGCTGCGCTTCAGGTGGCGCGCAGCGAAGGATTGGACATCTCCGAACAGGCCTTGCAGACAGGCTTTCTGAATGTGCAATGGCCGGGGCGCTTTGAACTACTGCGCCGCGACCCGCCGGTGATCATTGATTCGGCGCACAACCGCGATTCGGCGTTGAAACTGCGCCTGACGATGGAAGATTATTTGCCCGGCAAGCCGGTGATTTTGTTGTTCGGTGCATCGGAAGACAAAGATGTATACGGTATGTTCGCCGAGCTGATGCCGCGGGTGCGGCGGGTGGTGGCCACTCAATCGGTGCACCCGCGCGCCATGGAAGCGGCGCGGCTGGTGGAACTGGCACACCGCTTTGGGCGACCGGCGACGATGGTGCTGCCGGTGGAAGACGCGCTGGAGAAAGCGCTGGAATTGGCCGGAGAGGATGCGGCTGTGGTGGCAGCCGGCAGCCTGTTTATTGCAGCGGCTGTGCGCCAGGCCTGGATGAACCGTGGAAAGACCTCGCAGTAAGAGAACAAAGGTGGTTGCATGAAGATGGAAGACTGGCAAAAACGTCCGGAGCCCGGTGAGGATTTTTCCACCGAGTTGTATCAACGCACGGAAGAACTGTATCAGGTGCCGGACATGGAACCGGATGAGTACGGCATTATTGAAGCGCCGGTGCTGGTGATGCGCGACATGATTGTGTTGCCGCGCATGGTTTCACCGATTTTTGTGACCAGCGAAGAAAATCTGGCGGCGGTGCAGGCGGCACAGGCAGCGGTGGAGACGGTGATCGCGTTGCTGGCACGCGACCCGGAGGCTCCTGTATCCAAGACGGAAGATTTTTTGCCAGTCGGTGTGGAATCCTCGACCGGACGGCTGCTGACGTTGCAGGATGGCAACAATTCGGGGTTGGTGCAGGGCCGGCGACGCATCGAATTGCTGGAGATTACCCAGACCGAGCC
Organism: Anaerolineaceae bacterium; assembly: GCA_034428975.1. Lineage (GTDB taxonomy): Bacteria > Chloroflexota > Anaerolineae > Anaerolineales > Anaerolineaceae > DAOUGY01. The sequence goes on from DAOUGY010000311.1 coordinate 7,623, forward strand.
GTTTTTGAAGGCGCGCGGGCGGGTGGTGGACGAATCGACGCGGGTGGACCGCCATACCGAAGCGCTGATGCGCACGACGCGCGACCTGTTTGAGCGCTGTGTGCAATTGGACCGCAGCCTGCCGGATGAAGCGCACCTGTTTTCGTTGAACATTTCTGAGCCGGGCTGGCTGGCGGATATGGTCGCTACGGCCATTTCCCTGCCGTTCAAAGAGCGCGTAGCGTTGTTGATGCTGACTGATCCGCGTGAGCGGTTAAAGCGCGTGAACTGGCTGCTGGCGCAGGAACTGGATGTACTGCAGCTGGAGGATGAGATCCAGAATCGCGTGCAAAGCGAAGTGGATCGCAGCCAGCGCGAGTTTTACCTGCGCGAGCAAATGAAAGCCATTCAGACC
>DAOUGY010000312.1:0-11837 GCA_034428975.1 Anaerolineaceae bacterium
TCGCCCAAACCAAACGCGCGTTGAGCGCCAACATCATCGTTGCCAGTGGGGAGCGACCGTCTGCACTCATCAAGGCTCCGGCCAGGCTGGCCATATTGCGCAGATTGCTGGATGTTTCTTTCAGCACAACATCCTTCACCGCCGGAAGAACATTATCAGAATCCACCAAAGACTGCAGTTTGCATGCCGCGCCCAAGGACAGTTTACCGCCCTCATCCGTGATGCGGTCCAAACCCAGGTCTTGCACATCCACAACAGCCACAGGCTCGTTCCCTCCGCTGCCGGCCAGTGTCGTTCCTCCCCCGATCGGCAATGTTCGAGGTGTCTTTCGAGAAATCAGTTTCAATGCTTCATCCATCGTTGACGGTCTGTGGTATTCAATGATCATCTCATTCCTCCGAGTCTGGGTAAACTTGCCAATCTTTGGGATCGTTAAATCGTTCGTGAATATCGGCCGGCACATCAAACAAGACAACTTCGGCTTGCGCCAAAAGCGTTCCTTCCACGTCATAGATAAAGCTTTCCGCAACAGCCATGCGGCCCTTATCGCTTTTTACACGTCCGACCAGACGCAAATCCACTCCGGTCGGTACCGGTTTTTTGTAGCGCACATTAATTTGCCCGGTAACCATAAAGCGTGGATTTTCATCGCCCATTAACGCCCGCCCCGCCGTCTCGTCTAGCATGGCGGCGACGATTCCGCCATGAGTCACTCCCGGGTATCCCTGGTGGCGGCTGTGAACGCGATAATTCGCCACGATCTCGCCGCCCGGGGTTTGGTAAAAATTCATCCCCAGACCGGATGGGTTCTCCACACCGCACACAAAACAGGTTCGAGCGTTGGCTTGCTTTTTCATAATTGAGCAAAGGTATCTATCAAAAGATTCACATCCCCGCCAACCGGGTAAAGGATCGGGCACGTGCAGCCATTCTTAATGTATTCGCGCACCTTGGTACGAGCCTCATCCGGAGTTCCGGATGCAGTGATCCGTAGAATCAGCTCTTCAGGCACCAGATGCTTGGCTTTCTGAATTTGCTCATGTGTGGCCGGCCAGCCCAGGATCGATTGAATCTGATGCACCACTTCGTCCGACACACCGGATGCCTTGGCTATATGGGGTTGCTGTGCCAGGTATTGGGTCAGCAGCTCGCGTGTCGTATCGATGGCCTTATCGTGATCATGATCCACCGAGCAAACAACCAACTGCGGCCGGTCCAGATCCTCCACACGGCGACCACTCTTCTTCGCGCCCTTATCCAGCAATTCCAGCGCTTTCAGATTGTATTCCGGAGGGACACAGTAGTTCATCACCGCCCCATCGGCAATTTCACCGGTCAATTCCATCATCTGATCACCGGTGGCGCCTATCATGATCGGAACATGGCGCGGTTCGCGCCGTCCGTGCACCACATCCAGCTCGATCCCATTCACATGCACAAACTCACCGTCAAATGTAACTCGCTCCATGTTCAAAAGTCGGCGCATCACCGTCACAGTCTCCCGCATCGCAACCAGCGGCTTGCGCCGTTCAATACCCACATTCCGCGCCAACGGATCCCACCAGGCGCCAATCCCGCAAATCACACGGTTTGGGGCCAAATCGTCCAGCGTCAAATAAGTCGCCGCCAGAAGACCGATATTCCGCGTCCAGTTATTTATTACGCCGGAGCCGACCTTCAATCGCTCCGTCACGGCCGCATAAGCGGCCATTGGCACAATGGCATCACGAACCAGGCGGCTTTCTGCTTGCCAAACCGCTTCAAAACCTCGTTTTTCGGCATAACGAACGGTATTCAAACCGTCGCGCAAGTCATGCGCATCTTGAAGGTAAATCGCCATTCGCTCGCTCATCACATCCTCCGTCTCCTCGTATACACCGGTAATTTTAGGGGTCTACCTGTACCATCTCGATCTGTTTGAGAAGTTCCAGATCCTCGGGCAGATCAAGATCCAACGCCAGGGAAGTCAGGCGGCACACTTCCACCCGGAATCCAAACCGTTCCGCCTGTTTAACATGCCGGTCAAACGACCCCGGTCCGAAACTGTAATCAATCAATCCGATCGGGCTGACGTAAAGCGCATTGGTGCCGTCCATACGCCGGTCGGGTGCAATGATCACCTCAGGAGGTTTTCCAGCCCGTGAAAGAAATTCTTCAATCTCTTTTGGGCTGAGCAGGGGTAAATCCGCCGGCAAAATCAACAAATCGCTCGCAGTATAGGCCTGCGCGACAATTGTTGCACGGCGCAACGCCGTGTTCAAGCCAGGGTTTCCATCCTCCTGCACCGTCCGCGCCCGATGTTCTCTTGCCAACGCCAGCGCAGCCGGATCACGACTTACCACCATTATTTGATCAATCCCGGGCACCTCCGTTAATGTTTTCAAGGTATTTCCTAACATGGTGTAATTCAGTAATGTGCGTTCATCTTCCGTGAGTACGCCTGCCAGACGGGATTTCCCGCGTCGCAGGGGTTTTACCGGTACGATCGCCCATAAACTCATGAAGTCCTCGCCTCCATCATGCGGTCGATCTGATCCAATATTTCTGCAGCCAGACGCTTACGATCTTCGCGATTCTTCATCACGGTGTTTGTAGACAATAAAATTATACTCCACTGACCAATATCCTTTTTCAGTGCAGCATCCAATTCGTCAAAAATAAACAACTGCGTCAGATCACGATAATGATCCAGCACAGCCAGCGCCGATGGTTCAAACCCCAATTCGGTAAACATTTTGGCGGCAGGGCCTTTAAGCGCCTGACCCCGAACAATCGGGCTGACGACAGCCGTCAACTTTCCGGAAATCGCGGCTCGCACGCCTTCCAGCGCGAGGATGGGGTCGAGACTCACCCAGGGATTGGACGGGCAAAAAACCACCGCATCGGCCTTTAAAATGGCATCCAACACACCGGGCGCCGGGCTGGCTGCCTCAATGCCAAAAAATCGAAAACCTTTTGCGGTAGGCGTGCACCGTAGACGCACAAAATATTCTTGAAACGGCAATTCGCCAAATTCGACCGTATCCACCATGGTCATAACCGGTTGATCCGTCATGGGCAGAACTGTCGGACCGATCTCCCATTGCCGACAAAAGTACTTAACCACATCGCTGAGAGGCATTCCATCTTTTAACAGGCGGGTCCGCATCAGGTGTGTGCCAAGGTCTCGATCGCCTAGGGCAAACCAATCTTCGCCTCCAAGCCGACGCAGCGCCTCCAGGGCGTTCCATGTCTCATCCTGCCTGCCCCAGCCGGTCACCGGGTTGGCCAATCCGCCCAGTGTGTAACACACCGTATCCACATCCGGGCATATCCGCAAGCCCAAATGATCAAAATCATCGCCGGTGTTGACGATGATGGTCAAGTCTCCGGCAGGTAGGCACAGCGCCAGACCGTCGGCCAATTTTGCGCCACCAACGCCGCCCGCCAAAGCCACGATCTTCATCGATCAACCCTCGCTCGTGTCCGTTCCAATCAAAGGGATCGTACGTTCTATTCCAGCGGTCTGATCGATTTGATACATCAAACTCAAATTGTTTACTTTGATTGCGAAACCAAATGGATAACGGCACAGGCTCTCAACCGCGCAAGCCAGCTTCTCGGGCGTCAGGTCCTTATAAGCCAGGGTGATGTGCGGCACCCATTTTTCTGGCAAATAGTATCGGTTCGCCTCCGTCATCAAGCCCGCCATGCGCTTTATAACGCGGTCATGTATCGAATCCAATACAGTGTTGCGAACCAGGCTGATGTACAGCACCGGCTCCGGCCCGGTGAAAATTCCCAGACCTGAAGTTACGACATGGAAAGGCGCAATATCGCGGGCGAGGTCATCCATAGCCGCATGAACTGCATCCAATTGAAAACCGTCCGCCACGCACCACGAAAAATGGGGATAGGGCGTCATTTGGATACCGCTCAAGTTACAGCCGTTATCCAATTGTGCCCACAAGTTTCGAGTCTGTTCATCCGCTTTCGGATCAAGAAGGGATGTCAATCCGTATACCATGTCACCTCACCGGAACATATCTTGTTGTTCAGGCCGAATCAATTCGGCCAGGCTGCCTTCCCGCAAGGCATAGGGAAATCCGCGTACATGCACAACCGGACATCCCTCTGCCGCCTGTCCCATCATCAACGAAGCCCCGGCAGCCAGCTCATCGGCTGCCCCAACCAGGGTGATTCGCAGCTTGAAACCAAAAAGATCTTCCGTTCCGCGCAGATCCACCAATCCGGGCATGCCGGAAAGACCTATCGCCACACCCACCGTGCCCAATCGCCAGGCGCGTCCATGTGAATCGATGATCAAAACGCCCAGCCTCCGACCGGTGGCCTGTTCCAATTCAAGCCGTATCTTTTTTGCCGATTGGTCGGCATCCTCGGGCAGCAGCAGCACCCAATCGTCATCCTCGCCCCACAAGCCATGCACGTTGGAGTGGTCGATGCCCGCATTGGCGCAAACAAAGCCCTTGCGATGTTCCACAATGATCGTTCCCGGCCGCGAACGAAGCACCTTTTTGGATTCCCGTAGCACCAGCTCGACCAGCCGCGGATCTTTTTCGGTCGTCGCGGCCAGTTCCATAGCTTGCATCGAAGGGTTCACCTCCGAAAGTTTGACCAAGCGACCTTCCGCCTTCGACACAATCTTTTGAGCCACAACGAAGATATCACCATCTTCAACAACGATGTTTTCGCGCGCCACACCTTCCAGGATGAATTCAGCTAGCCGGTCGCCCGGGTGAACCAACGGCAAGCCGGAAAGTGGAGTGATCACAAGAGGTTTCATTGTGAGTATTTCAATTTATGAGCGGGGAACGCCCGTGATTCGAATACCCGCCGAGGCTACACCGTGCTGTTTGTTGATCCCGATCAATATGGAAGTCAACCCTTCGGCAACCACAGCATTTTCGATCGGACCGGCGTCCCACCCAACCAATCCTGCATCGTGCACCAGGCCAATCACCAACCGTCGAGCATCTTTGTTGCCGCCGCATACCAGCACATCGCACTCGATCTCTTCATCGTTCAGCAAGTGTTCATAAGAGATGTTTTGGAATGCTGAAACCACCTGCACGCCTTCGCCCAAAATCTGCTGAGCTTCCTGGGCGGCGCTCCCGGCTTCCGGCAGTTGCACGCGGGTAACTTTGGGGGGCACCAAGGGTACGGTCACATCCACCAGGATCTTTTCCTGAACGAAAGGGCGTATGCTCTCCAGCATGTTTTTGTGGGCACTGAAAGGCACGGTTAATACCACCAGGTCAGCATATTGAGCGGCGGCTTCGTTTGTATCGGCCGCTACTGTTGCCTGCCCGGCAAGAAGCTCGTTCAGGTCGTTCGCTGCCGCCGTTGCTTTTTCCAGCGCGCGTGAACCAATGACAATCTGGTGTCCGGCTCTTGCCCAGCGATAGGCCAGCCCCTTGCCTTCTTTGCCGGTTCCACCCAGAATCGCAATTTTCAGAGAGGATACACTGTCCATGTTTTCACCTGTCCTACCGATAAATTAAGAGATGGTTAGTTGAACTGCGCCTGATATCGTTTCCACGTCTTGGCCGAAAGTTCCCGTGCGCGTGCCGCAATTTCAGCCTCGTCAAGCGTCAGCAGTATTCGGTCTTTCATCAGCACCTTGCCCGCCACCATGGTTGTAGTGATCATGCTCTCATGAAAGCCAAAAATGATGTGCCACGGCAAATTTCCGGCAGTGAATTCAGTGAACGGATGATAATCCACGAAGATCAGATCCGCTTCGGCGCCGGCTTCAATCAGGCCTATCTTTCGACCAAACATCTGGCTGGCCAGCGCGGCGTTGTTGTACAGCGCCATATCTTGCACGCTGTATCCGCCCATCCGGCGAGGGTCGCGCTGCCACAATTTATGCGCCAGATAGGCGGCCTTCCATTCCTCCCACATCGCATTGGAAAAACCGTCATTCCCCAGGCACACGCGTATGCCCGCGCGCAGCATGGCCTCCACTTCGCTCATCCCCACCGCATTGTTCATATTGGAACGTGGTTGATGGGACACCCAGCTCTGCGATTCTGCCAGTAAATTAATCTCACGTGCGTCCGTATGAACAGCGTGTACAATAATCGAACGCGGCCCCAGAATGCCAAAACGCTCCAGTCGGTCGATCACCCGCGTGCCGGACTTCGCCAGGCTGTCGTATTGGTCGGAGAAATGTTCGGCCGCATGAATGTGAAACCCTGCTCCGGTAGGAATTTCGGTCCGACTCTTTTCCAGAGTGGCATCACTCAAGGTCAGGCTGGCGTGAAGGCCAAACGTGGCTGCCAACATTCCGCCGGAGGTATATTCCGTTTGTGCTTTTTTGATGAATCGCACATTTTCCTGAATACCCGCCAGAGCACGTTCTTCACCGCCCCGATCGGTCACTTCGTAGCACAGGCTGGCGCGAACGCCGGCTTGTTGAGCCGCTTCGGCAATTACGTCCAAGGACCCGTCAATCGCATTCGGCGAGGCGTGATGATCAATCAGGGTCGTCGTGCCGTGCCGTACAGCATTGACCAGGCAAACCAGCGCCGAATAACGCACATCGTCCATATCCAGCGCCTGATCCAGCGGCCACCACAGTTTTTCCAGGATCGCAGGAAAAGCATCCGGCGCCTCGCCGGGAATCCCCATACCGCGCGAGAACGCCCCATAAAAATGGGTGTGCGCGCAGATATTTCCGGGCATCACGTACTGCCCGTTGGCGTCCAGCTTTTCTTCTTCGGGAAAACGTTTGACAAGATCTCCGGTTGCCCCAATTTCCTTGATCTTCCCCTGCTCAACCAGGATTGCGCGATCTTCCAGGATTGCATTCGGGTTCTGACCGGTAACCACTTTTGCACGGGTAATCAGCATCGTAATCCTCCTGTGGATTCAAAACCTGGAAAGCGTGTTTTAATTGTCTTACATATTCTAACATAAGCCGAAATTCAATCCTAGTCACTTGTTTCACTTCAAACGGTCTTTTCAAAAATCCTTTATAATCGAGCTATCATTAAATAAGGAGTAGATCATGGCGGAGTATCGTGAGCGTGCAGTGCAATATGTACGTGAAAATCGAAGCGCTTTTTTGAAGGATCTGGAAGAAATTATTCGCATCCCCTCCGTTTCAGCGGCCGAAGAACACAAGGCAGACATGGTCAAAGCCGCACAATGGATTGCAGCTCGACTGACACGCGCCGGTTGTGAACATGCCGCCGTACTGGATACCGCCGGTCACCCGGTCATCTATGCCGACTATTTGCACGCCGGAGCACAGGCACCCACGGTTCTCATCTATGGGCATTACGACGTCCAACCGCCCGATCCGCTTGATTTGTGGACACATCCGCCGTTTGAACCGGTCTACTCAGGTGATTATTTGCTCTCCCGCGGTTCTTCCGATATGAAGGGCCAGATGATCACCACCATTGCGGCTGTTGAGGCCATCCTAAAACAGGGCGAATTACCGGTCAACTTCAAATTCATGATCGAAGGTGAAGAAGAAATTGGTTCTCCCAACCTGACCAAGTGGATGGAACAGAACAAAGACCTGCTCGTCTGCGATGTGGTCCTCAACCCGGATGCAGGCATGATTGCGCCGGATGTGCCGACCATTGTGTACGGCTTGCGCGGTCTGGCCTATTTTGAGGTACGCGTCTACGGTCCCGACCATGATTTGCATTCCGGTGTTTTTGGCGGCGCTGTGCTCAATCCTGCGGTAGCCCTTTGCGAACTGATTGCCGGTATGCACGATTCCGACGGGCGTATCACACTGCCGGGCTTCTACAACTCTGTCATCCCGCTCTCCTACGAAGAAAAAGCCGAGTTGGCTCGTTTGCCGTTGTCGGACGAATCGTACATCGAGCAGACTGGCGTACCGGCCTTGTATGGCGAAGCTGGATACACCAATGTCGAACGTATCGGCGCGCGTCCCACGCTGGATGTCAATGGTTTGTATTCCGGTTACATCGCCAAAGGCTCCAAAACGGTCATCCCCGCTTACGCCATGGCCAAAATTTCCATGCGTCTGGTGCCCAACCAAAATTCCGCGGATGTTTACCAACAGCTTTTGGCCTATCTGGAAGCCAGCGCGCCTAAAGCCGTCCGGTACGAAGTCATTCGTATGCCCGGCGGCCCGGCATACATGGCCGATATCAATCACCCGGCCACGCAAGCATTGTTCAACGCCCTCAAAACCGCCTGGGGCAAAGACCCGGTCTACAAGCGCGAAGGCGGCAGCGTTCCGATTGTTGCGGACATCAAAAATGTCCTCGGCGTCGAATCCATCTGCACCGGATTTGGTCTACCGTCGGACAATATCCACTCACCCAACGAGCACTTGCACTTGCCCACCTGGGCCATCGGCACCGAAGCTCTGGTGCACTTCTTCTATAACATGGGAAATAAATAACGGTAATGGCAACAGATAAATTAAAACTGCCTTCTTATGGCGGACAAGCGCTCATTGAAGGTGTGCTGATGCGCGGCAGCCAAAATTTGGCCGCCGCCTTCCGCGCCCCGGATGGGTCAATCGTGGTCGAAAAAGAAAAACTTGAGGGAATCTATAAGAGTCGTCTTGCCAAAATACCGTTCCTGCGGGGCTTGGTCATCCTGTGGGACGCCCTGGGCCTGGGGACTCGTTACCTCACCAAATCGGCCAACATCCAGTCGGGAGAAGACGAGCAAATCGAAGGAACCACCCTCTTCCTGTCCCTTGCCCTGTCGTTTGGCATCGCCATCGCTCTCGTCTTTGTCGCACCGGCGGCGTTGGGCAAGTGGATCGCTGATTTGGCCGGATGGAGCGCCTTTTGGGCCAGTGCCATCGAAGGCGTGGTGCGCTTGCTGATTGTTGTGGGTTACATCTGGGCAATTGGCTTTATGAAGGATATCGCCCGCGTCTTTGCCTATCATGGCGCAGAGCACAAAACAATCAATGCTTTTGAAGCCGGCGCCGAGTTGCGCCCTGAGGTTGTGCAGACGTACTCACTCCAACATCCCCGCTGTGGCACGGCGTTCCTGCTGACTCTTGTGATCTTCTCGGTTATCGCGTTCGCGCTGATCGGTTCACTGCCCTTTGGCTGGACGGTACTCTCACGCATTGTCCTCATTCCAGTTCTAGCTATGATGGCGTATGAGTACATCCGCTGGACGGCCAATCATCTCGATTCTCCCGTCGTGCGCACTCTGGCCAAACCCAGTCTAGCTCTCCAAAAGTTGACCACCCGCGAACCCAGCCTCGACATGCTCGAAATCTCCATCGCGGCATTCAATGCCATGCTTCAGGAAGAAAAAGAGGCAGCTCAGGCCGCACCTTGATCACCTCCCCAATCCAATAAACGCAGCGGCTTGCGCGGGGCGATCTCCGTACAAGCCGCTGTTTCTTCAAGCTGTCCAACCTGCCTTGACACGCGCATTAAGCCGGATATACTGATTAAGATTGTCACATTTTGGGCGAGCGCTATGAAACCCTGGCAAAACATCCTTCTCGGCGTCCTTTTTGGACTTCTCACCGGAGCGTTTATCTTAATCATCATCTCGCGCCCGGCTGGAGAGGAAATCAAACTGATTCCTCCACCCACCCCGGCGCCAATCCTGGTGCATGTGGATGGTGCCGTGCTCGCTCCCGGGGTTTACCCGCTACCCACCGGCAGTCGCATTCAAGATGCCGTGAACGCCGCCGGTGGTTTTTCCACCTCGGCGGATCCATCTCGGGTCAACCTGGCAGCCCGTCTCAAGGATGGCGACAAAATTACCATACCCGTGATGGGCCAAACCACCCTTCAAGGTAGCGATCGATCGACAGATGATATTCAACTATCATCGACGGGCATGGATATTAATACGGCTACTGCCGCCGAGTTGGAGACTTTACCAGGGATTGGCCCGGGTCGCGCGGAGGATATTGTCCAATACCGCGAAACACACGGGCTGTTTACATTCATAGAGGAAATCATGAATGTGCCCGGCATCGGGCCTTCCACATTTGAACAGATAAAAAACTTGATTACGATTTCAAAATAATCGGAGGAGACACGATGAGTATAAAGGAGTCCCTGGAAGCCGATCTGCGCGAAGCCATGCGTGAGGGCAAAGACGTTGACAAGCGCACCATCCGCATGGTCATTGCGGCAATCAAAATGGCTGAAATTGAGCGAGGCACAAAACTGGATGACCCTGCTGTGATCGCAATCCTCCAAAAAGAGATCAAATCACGCGAAGAGACCATCGCCGAAGCTCGCAAAGGCGGCCGAGAGCAAATTGCGTCGGATGCCGCTGCAGAGATTCTGGTTCTCCAGCACTACCTGCCCCGGCAGCTGAGCGACGAAGACTTGAGAGATATCGTTCTCAAAGCCGTGGAAGAATCGGGCGCGGCTGCCCCCGCCGACATGGGCAAAGTGATGAAACTGGTGATGCCGCAAGTGGCCGGCCGTGCGTCGGGAGATCGGATCAGCCAAATGGTTCGCCAGATCCTGGTTAAATAACGCATGCCTTCTCGCCCCATTCTCGGCATTCTGCGCCGCGAGGCCAATCGAAAACGGGTCCGGTTGATCTTGCTCATTATGAGCAGCATCATCGCTCTGGGCGCGCTTGTGATGCCAATCGCTATCCGCCCCTCCGGTTTGCCGCTGCAAGTTGGCAGTGTCTCCACGGTCGATGTCCAGGCGCCCCACGCGCTCACTTTTGAGAGTCAGGCACTGACCGTCGAAGCCCGGCGCAAAGCAGAAAATGCCGTTCAACCCGTCTATCTCCCTGCCGACCCTTCCATCGCGCGCCGGCAAATCGAACGTTTGCGCGTGGCACTCTCGTATATCGGCACAATCCGCCAGGATAAATATTCCACAACAGATCAGAAAATTTCCGATCTCCAGCGAATAACGGATATGCAAATCACATCCGATGTGGCTACTCAATTGCTGGCGCAAAACGATAACCGCTGGGCGGATCTGGAAGCAGAGAGTTTGAATGTGCTGGAACAAGTTATGCGCACATCCATCCGTGCGGATCAGATTCTGGAGGCACAGCGCCGCATCCCAACGCTCATTCGCTTCTCGTTCCCACAAGATCAGGCCGGCCTGGTCAATGCACTGGTGGAACCCTTCGTAACAGCCAACAGCCTGTATGACCAGGAATTGACAGATAAAGCCCGTCAGGACGCGGCGGCGGCCGTTGAACCGGTCACTCGCTCTTATATAGCCGGTGAAATCATCGCTCAGCGAGGTCAGGTCATTACACCGGACGTGCTGGAAGCCTTGCAGAAATACAACTTGTTGGCGGAAGATGATCCCGAAGAAGAATTGCTGGCCTCACTGGCTATTGTGATCATTTCTTCGGTTTTGATCGGTTTGTACTTCACGCTCCGCAACGTGGCGCCCATCAACGATTTTCGCGGTCTGTTGATTATCGTCATCATCTTCATGCTGTTTTTGTACAGCGCGCGTCTGATCATCCCCAATCGCACCGTCGTTCCCTACATTTTCCCGCTGGCTGCTTTTGGGTTGACCATGGCGACCATCTATAGTCTGGAAGTCGGCATGCTGTTCACCCTCGTGCTCAGCCTGCTGACCTCTTACGGCCTGTCCAACTCGCTGGACCTGACCATTTTCTACACGCTGTCCAGCATGTGCGGTATTTTAATCTTGGGAAAAGGCCGGCGTGTCGCCAGTTTCTTCTGGGCAGGCATTGCTATCGGCATATCCGGCAGCGCCATTATTCTCGCGTATCGCTTACCCGGCCAGATCACCGATTGGATCGGTATTGCCACGCTGGTCGGCTCGGCCTTTATCAATGGCATCGCCGCCGCCAGCCTTACCTTGCTTCTGCAATATTTGCTTGCGCAAATGCTTGGGCTGACGACC
>DAOUGY010000313.1:0-12214 GCA_034428975.1 Anaerolineaceae bacterium
TTACCACAAACGCAGACTTCCCCCCTCTCCTCCTCTTTCCTTGCCAAACCCGCGCCCTTGGGGTATCCTTATCCGTGGGAGTGGATAAGTCCCGGTGGGCTTCCCGGTCTTCAAAACCGGTGGCGGGTCGCTTTGCGGGCCGCGGTGGGTTCGACCCCCATCCATTCCCGCCTCTTCCCTTACAGGTACGCGCACCGTTCAGGAGTTCGCCATGCCGCTCAACCTATCCGATGAAATCCTGGATGCGCTTGTTCGGCGCATCTTTTCGATTGAAGACGTCACCCTCGGCGCCGAACGCAGCGGCTATCTCGCGCGCTTCCGCGGCCGCCTGACCGCCGCCGACAGCGCCGCCGCCTACGATCAACTCGCCGCCGCCCTCGAGCCCTACCAGCTCACCCCGCTCTTCCGCGAAGAGGACGGCCGCCATGTCATCTACATCGTCGCCGGCCGCCCGCGTCCAAAACCATCCAATCCGTGGGTCAACCTGGTGCTCTTCATCCTCACCCTGCTCAGCGTGCTGCTGGCCGGCGCGCTCTACGGCATGCAGGGTGCGCTGCCCTCCGACCCGTGGCAGATCGTTCGCCTGCTGGTCACGCGCGGCTGGCCCTTCGCCGTCAGCCTGATCGCCATCCTCGCCGCGCACGAGTTCGGTCATTACCTGGCCGGTCGCTACCACGGTCTGCACGTCACCCTGCCCTACTTCATCCCCATGCCGTTCAGCCCCTTCGGCACGATGGGCGCGTTCATCAATATGAAGGATTCACCGCGCAACCGCAACGTCCTGCTGGATACCGCCGTGGCCGGGCCGCTGGCCGGACTGGCCGTGTCGATTCCGGTGCTGCTGCTGGGCCTGGCGCTCTCCGAGGTCGGGCAGATCACCTCCCAGGTGCCCCAGGGCATGCAGGGCATGCTGGAAGGCAACTCGCTGATCTATCTGTTCTTCAAATACCTGCGCTTCGGCGCGCTGCTGCCCGCCGCCCCCGAAGGCCTGACCGGCCTGCAAACCGCGCTGCACTGGCTGCGTTTCTTTTTCACCGGCACGCCCATGCCGTACGGCGCGCTGGATGTAGTGCTGCACCCGGTGGCCTGGGCCGGTTGGGCCGGGCTGCTGGTCACCTCGCTCAACCTCATCCCCGTCGGTCAGCTCGACGGCGGGCATGTCATGGTCCTGCTGATCGGCGCCAAAAAGATGCGCCGTGCCCTGCCGCTGCTCATCGGCGCAATGCTGCTGATGGGCCTGTTCTGGAGCGGCTGGTTTTTCTGGGCCATTCTGCTTTTTTTGCTGGGCCGCGCCCACGCCGAGCCGCTGGATACGATCACACCGCTCACGCCGGGCCGCCGCAAGCTGGCCGCGCTGGTGTTCATCGTCTTCCTGCTCACCTTCACGCCCGTGCCGCTGATCCTGTATGGCGGGATGTAAAATAAGCCTCAAGCAAAGACGCAACGACCGCAAAGGGTTTCTTTAATGGTTTTGTTTGGTGAATCCGAGGCCATCCGCTTCATCCGTGGATGACCACTTTGTTTTCTCTCTCCCCGCCGGGGCCAGGGGCAAGGCCTCACGCAAACGTCTTAAGAGTATTCATCCAGAATCATCCGCTTCACCCGTGGATGACCCACTTCCTCGTCAATTACACGTCGAGATCCACTCACCGTCCAGCGTCAGATACCGCCGCATGGCGTGCACCGTCAGGCAGGAGTGCGCCGGCAGAATGCACAGCCAGTCGCCCACGCGCACGCGCGCCAGATCCTCCGCCGCCAGCGTCACCACCCCGTGCTCCTGCGAAAGCGACGCCACAAACCCGCCCACCAGCGGCTCGCCCCAGCCATCCCCCTGCGGCAGCGCCGGCAAGCCGTACACCGCCCGCCCGTTAAGCGGGAACGAATCCTTGGACAGATGAATCGCGCCGCCGTACACCACCACCTGACCGCGCAGCGGGTGCACCGCCACCACCGGGCAGGCCAACGCCGCGGCCACATCCTGCGGCGGGCACACCCCCGCGCTCATCTGCTTGGCGTCAAAGAACACAAAATTGCCGGGGCGAATCTCATCCACCGCGCCCAGGTCGGGGCTGAGCGTGCAGCCGGGCGTATCGCCCACCGAAAGCGCCAACCCGCCCAGGCCCTGCGCGGCCAGCGCGTCGCGCACCGCCGCCAGGTGCGTCACACCCTCATGGTACACGCGCACCGCGTCCATGCCGCTGGCGGCATAGGTATGCCCGGCGTGCGTCAACAGCCCGCGCAGGCGCAGCGCCCCGCCCGCGTTCCGCAATTGCGCGGCAATCTGCCCCACCTGCGCGGCATCCTGCCAGGGCACGCCCGTGCGCGCCGCACCCACGTCCACCTTGATCCAGGCATCCGCTACGGCGCTCAACTGTCCGGCCAGGGTCTGCGCTGTTTCCAGCGATTCCACCAACAGCCCCAGGCGCACGCGCTGCGCCAGCCGGTTCATGCGTGCCGTCTGGTGCCAGTTGGCGCTGAAGGCAATCAGGATATCCGTCCAGCCGGCGTCGGCGAAATATTCGGCCATCTCCACCGAGGACACCGTGATCGCTTCCACCCCCTCGGCGCGAAACCACTCGCCAATCTGCGCCGACTGGTGCGTCTTAAAATGCGGGCGAAAGCGCACGCCCTGCTCGCGCGCTTTTTGCGCCATGCGCCGGATGTTGCGCTTCGCGGCTGCGCTGTTCAGCAACAGGGTCGGTTGGTCGATTGCGTCGAAAACGGTCATGCGGAAATCCTCCCGGGAAGATGTCACCGCGCTCGGCGAGGCGGTCTGCATTCGAATTTTACCCCCGCCGGGGCTATAATAGGATCATGACAAACGAAGAATTGGCCGCCATTTTCACTCGAATCGCCAACCTGTTGGAAATCAAAGGCGAGGTGATCTACAAAACCCTGGCCTATCGCCGCGCCGCCGAAAACCTGACCAACCTGCCCGAACCGGCCGAAAAGATGGCTCGCGAAGGCCGCCTGGGCGAAATCCCCGGCGTAGGCAAAGCCATCGCCGAGAAGATCAGCGAGCTGCTGGACAGCGGGACGCTGCGCTTCCTGCAAGAACTGGAGGGCGAAGTTCCGCCCACGCTGATCGACCTGCTGCAAGTGCCCGACGTCGGGCCGAAGAAAGTCGCGCTGTTCTGGAAGCAGGCCGGCATCACCACCCTGGCCGAACTGGAAGACGCCGCGCTGCAGGGCAAATTAAGCCACCTGCCTGGCATGGGCGATAAATCCGAAAAACGCATCGTCCAGGGCATCGCCGCCCTGTCGCGCCGTTCCACGCGCATGACGCTCGGCACGGCGCTGCCCATCGGCCGGCGCTGGCTGGAGTGGCTGCGCGGGTTGGATGCCGTGCAGCAGGCCGAACTGGGCGGCAGTCTGCGCCGCCGGCGCAGCACCATCGGCGATCTGGACCTGGTGGCCGCGTCCACCCGCCCGGACGAGGTCATGGATGCCTTCACCGGCCACCCCGACGTACAGCGCGTGCTGGCGCGCGGCACGAGCAAATCGAGCGTCGAGTTGAGCGGGGGCGTCAACATACAGTTGTGGGTGCAGCCGCCCGACCGCTTCGGCACCCTGCTGCAATTTGTCACCGGCTCCAAGGATCACAACGTGCGCCTGCGCGAGCTGGCACAGCAGCGCGGCCTGTCGCTCTCCGAGCAGTGGCTGCGCGATGAGAGCGGCGTGGAGCGTGTTTTCGCCGCCGAAACGGACGTGTACGCCGCGCTGGGCCTGCCGTTCATCCCGCCCGAGCTGCGCGAAGACCGCGGCGAAGTGGCCGCCGCCCTGGCCGGAGCATTACCCGCGCTGGTGCAGCCGGCCGACTTGCGCGCCGAGCTGCACAGTCATTCCACCTGGAGCGACGGTGCGGCGAGCATCGCCGCCATGGCCGACGCCGCCATCCAACGCGGTTTGCGCGTGCTGGCCGTCACCGATCATACCGCCAGTCTGGGCGTGGCATCCGGCCTGACGGTCGAGCGTTTGCGCGAGCAGCGCGCCGAGATCGAAGCCGTGCGCCGCGACCTGGGCGACCGGCTGATTCTGCTGCACGGCGCCGAGGTCGAAATCCGCGCCGACGGCAGCCTGGACTTCCCCGACGACGTGCTTGCCTGGCTGGATATCGTTGTCGCCTCGCTGCACGTCAGCCTGCGCCAGCCGCGCGAGGTGATCACCCCGCGCTTGCTGGGCGTGATGCGCAACCCGCACGTCGACATCATCGGCCACCCCACCGGGCGGTTGTTGCCCAACCGCGAAGGCGCCGACCTGGACATGGACGCGGTGTTGGACGCCGCCCGCCGGCACGGCCTTGCGCTGGAGATCAACGCCAACCCCCACCGGCTGGACCTGGATGAGATCTACGCCCGCCGCGCCGCTGAAATGGGCATTCCCCTGGCGCTGGACACCGACGCGCACTCGCCCGATGGCCTGGACGTGATCGAATACGGCCTGGGCGCCGCACGCCGCGCCTGGCTGGAACCGTCTCACATCCTCAATGGTTGGTCCGAAGAGAAATTGTTGGCCTGGCTGCGCGCTCGCGGCGCGGCGGCCTAATCCGGCGCGTACACCTGGCGGTGACCGTCGAGCAGCACGGTCACCGTTTTTTGTCCAATCACGCGGCAGCCCGCGGCGTCGCACACCAGCGCGGTGTAGCCGTCAATGCCCACCACGCGCTGATGGCGCGTCAGCATGCCCAGCGCCGATTTCATCAGGCCGGGGAATTCATCGAAGTGCGGCAGCACCACCGCGTCCGGCAGCAGGCCAAAGCCCGGCTGCCAGTCGGTCAGGCCCATGCCAGTGGGCACGCGGCTGCCAAAGATCATCGCCCCCGCCGAACAACCCGCCGCCACCCCGCCGCGCGTCAGCACGTCCATCACCGCCGCCCACACCGCCGTTTCTTGCAGGCTGGCCATCAGGTAAGCTGGTTTGCCGCCGGAGAAATACACAAAATTGGCGGCGCGCACCTGTTCCGCCAGCGCCGGGTCATCCGCCGAGGCGCGGTCGATCACCGGCAGTGATTGCACTTCCGCCACGCCCAGCGCGCGGAAGTGCCCCAGCCCCAACTCCATCCAATAGCGAATGCGTTCGTCACCCTCGGTGCCCGCGCCAGTCGGCAGGCACACCACTCGCGCAGGGCCGTCCAGGCGCGCCAACAGCGCCTCATCCACCGGGCGCATGCCGGGCAGATATTCACCGCTGCCGGTCAGCGACAGCGTGCCCTTTGCCGGGACGAAATGCGCCAGGGGTACGATCATTGCAGCGGCGCGGAATAGACCGCATTGCCGTAAGCGAGGAATATCGCCTGGCCGGAAAGCACGGTAAAGGCCGTCGGCGCGCTTTCGGGCAGCTTTTCGCCGCGCGGCGCGCGGAAACTGATGATCGATTCCAGGTTGAGGCGCATGGTGTAGCGGTAAACGGAGGACGAAGCCGCGTCCAGTAGGAAGACCGACGGACCCAAAATGCTGGTGGTCGTCACCTGGGTAAAGCGCGTCGCCGGCACCAGTTCCGATTGGAGGCTCTTGCCCGTGCGCGCATCGGTGAAGGTGGCTGGATCGGTGCATTTGGCGGTGAAGGTCACCAGGCTGAACACACAGTCCGCCAGAAAGCCGTTCGCGCGCAGCATATACAGCTCGTCTTCGTGCACTGCCATGCTGATTACATCGTTGAGCGCCGGCGGCGTGCTGCCAAAGAACAGAACCGGGTCGTACCCAAAATTCTGCTCAATGTCGCCCAGGTATCGCAGCACGCGCCAGTTGCCCTCGTCCAGCACATACAGCAGCGACTTGTTCAGCACGAAGCGCTTCAATTTGGCCGACCCTGAATCCGGGATGCTCAAATCGACCGCCGAGGCTTCCTGATCCGGTCCGCAGTACAGCAGCGTGCCGTTGGCGTCCATACCCAGCACGGTGGCGTTATCCCGGCTGCCCGGCGGCAGTGCCGCCAGGTCGATCAATGGGCCGATCTTGCGACTGGTCAGCGTGTTGGGTCCACACTTAAAGGTCGGGTCAATGGTGTACTGGTAGGCGTTGGTGGTCTTGTACAGGCGCACAATGTTGCCCGAATTGGCGTCCAGTAAATACAGGTCGGTATCCGCGACCACCATGCGCTGCACAGAGATGCTGGACGGCAGCGCGCCGGAGAGAATGGCGGGCGTCAGCGTCAGGCGGTTGATATTTTCAATGCGGTCAAAGGCGTCGTCCACTTTACTGCGCAGCGCCGTCGAATCCTCGGTGACGCCGTACAGGTCGGCACGGTCGAGCGCGGTGTAGGCCTGCGTGTACAGGTTGCGCGCCAGCGCCGGGTCGGTTTGCTGTTCGGCTTGTAGCACAAACTGCACCGCCTGTTCGTAGGCGGCGCGGTACTGCTCACCGCGACCGCTTTGCAGGTAGACCGTCATGGCCGCGGCCACAACCAGCAGCGGCACCAGCACGGCGATGAACAACATCGTGCTGCGCGACATACCCGCCGGAGCGCCTTCTTCCGTGCCGGGCAGCGTCCGCTGAACCAGCGTACCGGCGCTCTGACCGGCGCGTGCCGTGAAACGGCTCCACCCGCGCCAGGCCGGCGCCAGGCTGCGTTTGAGCTGCTCGGAAGTTGCCGGGCGGGGACGCCGTTCGCGGGGCAGGCGGGTCGGGCGGGCTACCGGCGCGGGCTCGTCATTCGCCTCAAGGGTCGGCAGCATGGGCGCGTCGTTGTGGGTGCGCGGCGGGCGCGTCGGCCGCGGCCGGTCGCCCGGTCGCGCCACAGGCGCCACAAGCGGGGTTTCAGTCCGGGGTTCGGCAGGGGGTTCGGTGAGGGATTCCGGCGCGGGTTCCGCCGCCGGGGGGACCACAGGCGCCGCAACCGCCGTTTCGACTTCAACCGCCGGCGGCGCTTCGGGAACGGCGCTCACCGGGGTTTCCACTTTGCTCGCCGGTAGTTCTTCCGCCGTCTCCGCGGCGGCGCCGGTCTTTCCGGTCACGCCGGGGCGCAGCCGCCGGCGTAAAATTTGCCCCTTGCCAGGTTGGAACTGGAACACAGCCGCCTGCAGGGTATTCCCGGCCTGATTGAGCAGCCGCCGCCGCAGCGCGTCAACGCTCAACGCCGGGCTGCCGGCCAGATTCTGCACCGTCCACGAGTTGGGTGGGTTGGCCGAGAAGAACAGCAGGCTGCCCGGTTGCAGCTCCACCTGGGTGTAGCGCAGCGAAAGAACGCGGCCAATGCCCAGGCCATGTTCGCTGCCGTCAAAATCGCTGATCACCTGCACGTCCTTCTGCACCATCACATACGCCGAAACCTGCCCCAGGCGCGTGAAGTACAGTGTGTCGCGGCGCAGCACCGCCAGCCCCAGGCCGCCTTCGGCCTGCCAGTTGTCCTTCACCCCGCGCAAATTGCGCGTCAACAGATAATCGTTCAGCAAATCGGCCGCCAGGCGCATACCCGCCGTGACCGTTCCGCCCATCTGATAATACTTCTCTGCCAGTTGACCGAGCAGGCGTTGCAGATCGTCGGGGGGGATGCTGCCGCTGCCTTTGAGCGTCAGGTACACCATCAGCAGGTCATTTTCGCGCCCACGCGCGGTGCGTTTGGGCGGTGCGGCTACCAGCAGGCCGGGGAGTTCGTCCTGTTCCTGGCTGTTTTGCAGATTGAGCGCATACACGAAAAGATCAAACACCGCGGGCACCCCTCATCAAACGAAAATGGTTATTGACCGGTTAGGATAGATTATACATCCTTAATCCCGGGCCGCCAAAAGCCTGCTTGATGACGTTGCAGGCTGCATACCCGCCCAAGATGGTCTATAATAACCGTACCAATAAACTCCATCCTCACCCACGGGAGGTGTTCGACACAATGGAAAAACGGCGCGATTTATACCTAGGACGCGTTCTTGATCCGGCGACCGGCAAGCCCGGCACGACCAATGTGATGTACGACCCTGCCAACCTGACCACGCATGCCATCGTCACCGGTATGACCGGCTCCGGCAAGACCGGCCTGTGCGTTGGCCTGCTGGAAGAAGCGGCCATGCAGGGCGTCCCCGCTTTGATCATCGATCCCAAAGGCGACCTGACCAACCTGCTGCTGCACTTCCCCGAGCTGCGCCCGGAAGACTTCCAGCCCTGGATCGACCCCGATTTGCCGCGCCGCGAGGGCAAGGATCTGCCCACGCTGGCCGCTGAAACGGCCGCCAATTGGAAGAAAGGATTGGCCGACTGGAATTTTGGTCGTGACGATCTGATCCAACTGCGCGACTCGGTCCAGTACACCATCTACACCCCCGGTTCCAAAGCCGGCCGGCCTATCAGCATCCTGGCCTCGTTTGAAGCCCCCAATCTGGATTGGTCCATCCACGGCGAAGAGCTGCGCGAACGAATCTCCACCACCGTCACCGCCATCCTCGGCCTGATCGGCCTGACCAACATCGATCCGCTCCGTTCACGCGAACATATCCTGCTCTCCAACATCATCGAAAACGCCTGGAGCCAGGGCAAATCGCTCGACCTGACCGAGCTGATCATGCAGACGCAAAGCCCGCCCTTTGAACGCCTGGGCGCATTCCCGGTGAACAATTTCTTCCCCGAAAAAGACCGCTTTGACCTGGCCATGGCGCTCAACAATTTCCTGGCGTCGCCGTCCTTCCAGACATGGCTGGATGGTGATCCGCTGGACGTGGGCAAGCTGCTCTTCACTTCCGATGGCCACCCGCGCCATTCCATTTTCTACATCTCTCATCTGAGCGACAACGAACGCATGTTCTTCGTCACGTTGCTGTTCGCCGCCGCCGAAAGCTGGATGCGCACTCAGACCGGCACCGGCGGCTTGCGCGCATTGATCTACTTCGATGAGATTCTCGGCTACCTGCCGCCCATCGCCAACCCGCCGTCGCGTAGCATCATCCTGCGCATGCTCAAACAGGCGCGTGCCTTTGGCGTCGGTTTGCTGCTGGCCACCCAAAACCCGGTGGACGTGGATTATAAGGCGCTGTCCAACGCCGGCACCTGGTTCGTCGGTCGCCTGCAAACCGATCAGGATAAACAACGCCTGCTGGACGGTCTCGAATCGGCCACCGGAGCGTTCAACCGCTCGGATTTCGACAAGCTCATATCCGGGTTGGGCAAGCGCGTGTTCCTGCTGCACAACGTCAACAAACCGGCGCCGGTGGTGATGGCCACGCGCTGGGCGCTCAATTACCTGGCCGGCCCGCTGACTCGCACGCAGATTCCGGCGTTGAACGCCCTGGGCGGCGCTTCCGCCGCATCGTCCGCGCCGGCTCAACCCACCGGGGCAACCAGAATTGAAAACGCCGCCACCCCGGCCCCAACCGCGGCCGCCGTCAAACCCCTCACTGCCGCGCCCGGCGCCACTCTCACCCGCCCGGCCATCCCCACCGCGGTCAGCGAGTTCTTCCTGCCGGTGGATCTGCCCTTCCGCGAAGCGGCCCAGGGCAGCACGGCTGCCAAACCGGAAGGCATTTTGTATCGCCCGGCGTTGATTGCGCAGGCACAAGTGCGCTACCTGGCCCGCCAGTACAAATTAGACTATACGCAGTCTTACACCTCGCTCGTGCAGCAAGCCGAAAGCGGCTACATCCGCTGGGAAGATGGCGCCTGGCATACCTATGATCGCGCCAGCCTGGATTCACAGCCGCTGCCCGAAGCGCGCTTTACGTCTCTGCCCGCCTGGTTGAGCGACGCCAAACGTCTGCCCACTGCGGAAAAAGACTTCGTCGATTGGGTCTACCGCACCGGCAGCATTCAGGTACGCTCCAACCCCTCGCTCAAGTTGTTTGCCGGCCCGGATGTCTCCACCGCCGATTTCCGCACGCAGTGCAGTGATGCCGTGCGCGCCGCGTTGAAAGACGAGCAGGCCGCCCTCGAAACCAAGTACCGCCAAAAGCTGGCCACGCTGAAATCCAGGATTTCCAAGCAGGAGCTTGAAGTCAAAGAAAAACAGGCGGCGGTCAACCAGCGCCGCATGGACGAAGTGGCCACCGGTGTCGAGCTGTTGGGATCGCTCTTTGGCGGGCGCAAAAAGAAACTGTCCACCTCGCTCAACAAGCGCCGCATGGCGTCGGAAGCCGCCTCCAATCTGGAGCAGGAGCGCGAGGACCTGAAAGCCCTACAAGATCAACTGGCCGGTTTGGAAGACGAAAAAGCCGCCGCGCTCAAGGAGATCGAAGATCGCTGGGCGCAGACGGTCAACGATGTCAACGAGCTGCCCATTACCCCCGCGAAGAAGGACATCTTTGTCGAGCTGTTCGGCATCGCCTGGGCGCCCTATTATCTGGTGCGCAGCGGTGATCAGGTCAACGAGATTCCCGCCTTCCGCTCGCCCGCTTAATAATCCCCGATCCGTCCAAAACAAACGGGCGAACCGCATGGGTTCGCCCGTTTGGATGGATCCACAATCGCTCAATCCGTCGGATAGGTGTGAAAGACCTTGTCCCACACCGGTGAGCTGACCCCGAAACGCTGTTCGGGTGTCTTGTAATGATGCTGCATGTGATACCGCTTGAGGAACTTCAGGTAGCCGGCGCGCATTGGAAAGTGGTGCGTGGCATAGTGGGTCAGGTCGTACGCCAGATAACCCAAAATGAAGCCGGAAAACAGTGGCAGCACGGCATAACCCACCCCGCCGATTACGCCGAACACCAGCTGAAACAGACCAAAAAAGAGCGCCGCCAGCGGAATCGAAACGACCGGCGGCATCACCAGGCGCGTCTTGCACTGCGGCTGGGCGTGATGCACGCCGTGAAACAGGAATGTGATGCGCTCCTGCGCGGCGTTGCGCGGCCGGAAATGGAACACGAAACGGTGCAGCGTGTACTCGGCAAAACTCCAGATGAACAACCCCACCAGCACCCCCACCGGGATATACCAACCCGCTACGCCCGCCACCGGAACGACAATTGGTCGAATCAGGCAGTACAGCGCCACCGGCAGCCAGATGACCGTGATGGTGATGGGGCTGACATGCGAGAAAAATTCCAGAAA
Organism: Anaerolineaceae bacterium; assembly: GCA_034428975.1. Taxonomy (GTDB): domain Bacteria; phylum Chloroflexota; class Anaerolineae; order Anaerolineales; family Anaerolineaceae; genus DAOUGY01. Next base: position 10,968 of record DAOUGY010000313.1, read on the forward strand.
ATCCGATTTAAACAAACGAATCGGCACATCGGAATGATCGATCGAATGATGAGCCATGCAAACCCTCCAGAATGAAATAAATGGATATGGTCTTCATTATAAGCGGTCGTCGAATAAATCAAGCCCAATTTGACGGGCAAATTTTACCTGTTTTGTGCCAAATCAAATTCGCCGGGTTGGGCCTCGCTTGACAAAGGCAAGCCCCAAAGTATATACTGATTTGATCATTCATCCACCATCCTCCCGTTCCTTTATGGATTCCAACCATGCCTCGTAAGCGGTCCGTCAATCGTGGTGCCGTCATCCGGTGGGTCTTTCTGGTCCTGCTGCTCCTGTTCATCATTTCCTTCCCGCAGGAAACCTGGCACGTCATTCTGGTCACCCTGCTGGTGGCCAAATCGATTCTTACCATGGAACCGTTTGACCTGCCGCAGAGCATGGCCCGCTCAATCAACGTCATCAACTACAATTGTGCCAGCTTCCTGCTGCTCTTCTTGGGTTGGTTGATCATCATCGGCTGGCGGTCGATTTTGCCGGTGATCGGTTTTGATGAAGCCGCCCGGCACGCCCGCCGCCAAAACGACCTCACGCCGCGCCTGACCGGTTTTGTCCAATCCTTCATCCAGCGTATTCGCGCCATCTGGCATCTCTTCCTTTATATGTTCGGCCTGCGTGGGCTGATGCAGATCGTGCGCGGCGGACGCAACAAAGACGGCTCGGAAGTGCTGCCCAACCCGCGCGAGTTTCGCGGTCCGGGTGTACTGCTGGTCGATCATCTTTCAGCCGTGGTGCTCGAAGAGCGCGTACCCACGCCCAGCACGCTGCGCCCGCTGCGCAATATCTACAATCTCATCGCCGAAACGTTCAACCTTCAGAACACCTACGAATCGCCGCGCATTGTTGGCCCCGGATTGCACTTCACCCGCCGGCGTGAGCGCGTTCGCGCCGCGGTGGACTTGCGCCGGCAAATCTTCCGCACCACGCCGGCCATCAGCCTGTATACCCGCGAGGGCATCGAGCTGACCACCAGCACCTGGGTGCTGTTCACCGTCGGGCAAACGCCCGATGTGGTGGACGTGACCTATGCCGGCCTGCCGACCGAAGCCGTGCTGGACGCCCCTCTGCGCCAGATGGACCGCCGCGCGCCGGCGCTGCGCGTGCTGCGCCTTGAACCGGTGCGCAGTGAGGGCGCGCAATACCTGGCATCCAACGGCAGCGTTTTGAATTACTCGCGCGTGCGGGTCGTC
>DAOUGY010000314.1:0-8891 GCA_034428975.1 Anaerolineaceae bacterium
TACCCGTCGCGCTATAGTGCACGGCCTGGGACAATTGGAAGATGATTGGTCGTTGAAACATCTTGACACCATTGCCGTGCAAGACGGCCAGTGGGTGGTCCGAAGTGCCGCCGGTGAAGCCGTCAATCGTCGCCACAAAGCAATATCTTTACTCCCCGCCCCACTGCCCTCACCCGTCAACGCACCGTGGCTGATTCAATTTGCCAGTCAGCATGGCGAGGGCTTGTCGCCCGGTGTCGATCACACTCCATTAATCTTGCGCGCCTGGAAGGAAGGCGAAACGAACCAGCGGCTTGCCGCCCTGACCTACATGGAGCGGATTGTCGATCGTGGCATTGCCGCCGCCCTGTATCCGGTCATTTTGGACGAACAGGATGCCTGTCAGGAGTTTGCGCTGTCCGCACTTCAAAATCTGGCGGCTGCCGGGGTGGACCTTCCACCGCCGCAGGAATTTGGGTATCATTAATCTGGGAATCAAAAAGGAGCGCACCATTTGCGCTCCTTTGATTTACTCGGATAAATGTCGGATGATTCGGCTCTGCACCGTGGCGGCATCCAAACCGGTGATCGTCACCAGCTTGTCTTTCCCGGTAAACCCCGCCACAATGTCAATTTGCGACGGGCGCACATCCAGAATTTCGGACAGAAAAGCGATCAGCCCTTGATTTGCTGCGCCTTCCACGGGCGGCGCTGTCAACCGAATTTTAACCGTGCCGTCGTCTTGTATTTGAAAAATCTCATTCTTACTGGCGCGAGGCGTAACTCGCACAGCAATCGCCGCACCGGATTGGCTGTCATGCAATTTGAACGACCGTTTATCGCTCATCCCTCACCTGTCAAGCCAGCAGCTTCACAAGCACTGTTTCTAAGATCTGAATCAGGATAACCAGGACAACCGGCGAAAAATCGATCCCTTGCAGAGGCGGCACAATACGCCGGATCGGATTAAGGATCGGATTGACGATCCGGTCAATGGTCGAGCGCACCGGATGGTACGGCGACATAAAATAAGACAAAAATACGGACGCGATGACGAGAACAGTCAACAGCCACGCCGCGCTTTGTATGATCCAAATCAGTGTGCTCATATTGTATCCTCCCAACCATTATACAGCATCGCCGGTGCGTGCCGGATATTTTCGGGGTCCCAGAATGGCAGTGCCAATCCGCACATAGGTCGCCCCTTCCTGAATGGCCACTTCGAAATCGCTGCTGGTGCCCATGGATAATTCGCTCAGATCCAACTGCGGAAAACGGTTCTCCAGAGCGTCTCGAAGCGCTTTCAGCTTGCGAAAAAACGGTCTGGACCCTTCGCCTTCCTCTCGATAGGGTGGCATGGTCATCAATCCCACCAATTTCAGGTGCGCAAAACCACCGATCACTTCAACCGCTTCGGCAATGCGATCCAAATCGGTGTCGGTTTGAAACGCCCATCCCCCCTTGCTTTCTTCACCGCCAACATTGACCTCCATGAGCACAGGCAGCAACCGGTCAGAGACGGCCAGGTTGCGCTCAAGCTTTTCAGCCAGGCTCAGGCTGTCCAGCGAATGGAGCATGTCAAAATCGGCGCTAACAATCTTCGCTTTCCGACTCTGCACATGACCGATCATATGCCAGAGAGGGGCATACCCTTCCTCACGCAATTGGGCTATCTTCGGCTGTGCTTCCTCGGCGTAATTTTCACCCAAATGGTCAGCGCCGGCTTCAATCGCCGCCCGTACTGTTTCAATCGGCTGGGTTTTGGTTACAACCATCAAACGGATCCCACCGGGGTTTCGGCCGCAGGAATGCGCGGCGCGAACCATCCGTTCACGAATCCGCTCCATGTTCTGCTGAATGGTTAAAACCTGTTTGTCCATGGGGTGTTCTGATCCCTTCACAAACTAATGGCAGCGCCAAAACGTCCGGTTTTTCCATGCTCTTTGCGGTGCGAATACCAGTCCTCGACATGGCACGCCGTACACACTTCGGCAACCTCGATCTGTTGGACTCCTGCGCCTCGCAGCACCAGCTCGTTCGCCTTCCACAAATCAAAATGCTTGCGCCTGTTCACAGCTCGGATCACCTGGTCGCTTTCGGAGCCAAAGGTGTCCTGCACGTGTTTCAACACATCCTCGCCGACCTCATAATGATCCGGGCCAATCGATGGACCGATCACCGCCAGGATATCCTGCGGTCGGCTTTCATATTTTGCGTGCATGGCTTCAACGGCCACGCGCCCCGCTAGTTTGACCGTACCTTGCCAGCCGGCATGGGCAATCCCCACCACCCGTTTCAGGGGGTCAAAAAGTAAAATCGGTACACAGTCGGCGAACCGCATGGCCAGTGTAATTCCAGGTTGATTGGTAATCAGGATATCGGCAGGGATGTGAGGTTGGTTCAATGGACGAGGTGCATCGGCAAAAAGCACCTCCGTACCATGTACCTGCCATGCATCGAAGATCGATTCCACCGGTTGGTGCAGAGCCTCAAACATCCGGCGCCGGTTTTCCACCACATGCTCGCGCGCATCCCCGGTGGTGCCGCCCAGGTTGAGCGATGCCCATGGTTCTGGGCTCACCCCACCGTGGCGCATAAACAACCCGTGATGCGCACCAGCCTGGCTCAATAAATCGAACGTCAAATAGCGAATAGAGCCATGGTCGGATGAATGGATCACCGCCCACCATCCTGTTGCCGGCTCAACTGTTGCACAATGGCAAATTTACCGGCCAACAACTGGCGGGTGTCACCCATTGTTTCTTCAAGAATCGGGAACAAATACCAGGCGCTGGTTATACCAAACAGTGCGCCGGTCAAAACACGCAGAAATGGCGTGCTCTCCCGCATTGGGATCCAGGCCGGCATACCGGTCAGAAGACTGGGTATTTGTGAGGCGCCGTCAAGGCCCATTGGGATCACGCCAAAGATCAGCCATACATACCACGGAACGGTTCGAATCTTTCGCCCTGTAAGCACAAACATCAAACCGAACAGAAACAGAGAGCCATAAATCGCAATGTCTCGTTCGCACAATGCCACTTTGTAACCGGTTTGTGGATTCCCAACAAAATCACGCGCTTCGGTCAGGTCGATGTGCTCGTGCCCGGTCAGGCTCTCGAAGGTGATTGTATTGCTCAAGCCCGCAAGGGATCGTGGGTAGACCGCCTGCTCCCCGAACAGAAAAAAAGATCGAAAAGCCAATTGGTGACAGAATGGGCTGTAGATGGTGTAGATCACCCGGGCGGAGCCGGTGTAACCACTTTGCATCAAAACTGGCGCCAGAAAAGGCAGCCCCACGAACAATCCCAGAATCAGGTTAATCACCAGCATATAATGCCGGGTAATCCACATGGAAAACCGGTCCACTCCACGAATGGTGTGTCCGCGTTCGCGGCGCGCGCGAGCCTGGTCGTCCTGCACGCGCTCCTGATGCTCCAGGCGGTCGCGCGCTGCACCAAGCGTCACCATTAATTCCTGTCGCGTGAAAGGGTATGTCAGCCGATACGGACCGGCCAGGACTAGTGGCGTTTTCTCACCGTACGCGTGATTAAGAACGGCATCTATAGACACATCCACTACCGCCAGCTCATGCGGAATTTCAACCCTCAATTCATCGAGTTGGCGCAACACTTCATCGCAGTCCGGGCTGTTCGGGCGAACATAAACGGTAACAGTGATCACGCCAACCTCACAACCCAAAATTGACGATCGGACCCAATCGGGCTAACTGCTCAAAAAGCCCAAGGAAGAGCATCACGCCAACAATGATCAGGATAACGCCCATGCCAATTTCAATATAATGCATCACTTTTCGCTGTTTGCGGATGGTTTTGGTCACCCAGTCGATTCCCAGTGCCGCCAGCAAAAATGGAATTGCCAGGCCCGCAGAGTAAATCGTCAGCAGCAGAGCACCCTGCGTGGCAGATATCTGGCTGACGGCCAGTGCGGTCAGAATGGCGCCGAGGATCGGTCCAATGCAGGGAGACCAACCAAAACTGAAGAATACACCGAGCACTGCCGATGAAAAATAACTGCGCCGTTCGTCCATTTTGGTTTGCGGTCGCAGGTCATATTCTAAAAATGACAATCGCAGCAAACCGGTCATGTGCAAACCAAACAAGATCACAATCACGCCACCGATCTTGCTCAACCAATCGCGCGCATCATACAGTAATCCGCCTAGCGCTGATGCGGCCACACCCAGCAAAATGAAGATGACGCTAAAGCCCAGGACAAAGGCCAGGCCGTGTGTGAAGGTGTTCCACCGCGATATCGGTTGACCGCCTTCCTGTCCGGCTGCCGCCCGACCAGAAAGATACCCGACGTATGCGGGCACCAGCGAAAACACGCATGGCGAAAGAAACGACGCCAACCCAGCCAGAAACGCAAAACCCAAAGTGACTTCAGATATATTCATCGGTAAACTCAAGCTGTCTCTATGACATCCACAATCGTTCCGCCGGGCATCTGAACTGTCAGGTCGCCCGGATCATATTTCACCACCGGCTGCGTCCAGCGGAAGATCCATTTCGCATCTTCAGCACGCACGTTGACGCAACCATGCGACCGCGGCGATCCATAATCGTTGTGCCAGAAAGTCGAGTGGATCGCCACACCTTCACCCACAAACAGGCTTGTCCAGCCAATCCCAGGCGTGTCCCAACCGGCTCCGGAAGCGCCGCCGCTCATGTGCAAGGAAATCAACTTTCGCCAGATGGGATGCGGCCCCAACGGCGTGGACCATTTCTCCACGGGCAGTCCTTCGGCATTGAACTTTGCACCGGTTGAGACTTTGCAGAAAAACACTTCGCGCTTGTCTTCAAAACAGGACAACGTCTGATGGGTGATGTCCACCACGATGCGTTTGTTCTCCACATCAGGGGTGATCGGAGCAATTTCATCTTCGGTAATCGGCCGAAATGCACGGGCATCACACCAGAAAATGTCGCCATAACTGCCGTATTTTTCGCTCACCCGGTACAAAATGGTTCCATCGGATTGGGTGGCGATATCGTCCACCCACATAACCTGGCTGTAGTACAACCGCGGACGGGGCACTTCCTGCAACCAGGGCGAGGACGGAGCGCGATCCATGAAGATTTCCACATACGGCACGGTCACTTCCATCCACATCCCACGTCCAATGCTGGTCTGAGGCAGGTCGTTCACAGGCGTATTGGGCAAATTGCGCACCGGCTGTACACCCGGCAGGTATAGATACCCTTGCGGCGTCTCCACCCATGTCCGACTTCGTCGCCCCGGAGGAGCCTCTCCCACCACTTCGCGCAGCCAGGGCAGCACAGCATCTTCATACAGTGTCTCACTCGGCTCGCTGCTGGCGCTTGGCTTGGGGCGCAAATAAATGATACCGCCAACGCAATTGCGCGCCAGCAACTGATCCGCCGGCCAATCCTCCTGGAAACGAACCCAGGAAGGAAGCGGCCGAACCGCCATCGCACCGGCGCCGAGTGCGGCAAGTTTTAAGAAGTCTCGTCGATTGATTGGTTTTTCCATTTCCATCATTCCATGACCGGTAAAGATAACCTTTTTAGGCAGGTTTGTCAACCAGCCCTATGAATTTAAATCCAGTTCGGCCCAACGCTTTACAATCTGCTCGCGCACACGCTCAATCTCCGGCCCCCACAGTGCATCTCCGGGCTGGTAGGGCGCGACGCGCTGAATATGCCGATAGATCGCTTCGGTACCTTTGCCCGGCCGGCATTCAGACATATCGCGCAAGCGAAGATGCACCGCCCGAGCGGCCGTATAAAGCTCAACCGCGAGGACATGAGCCACATTTTCCACAATCATACGGGCATGCCGCGCCGCCGTCATGGCATTGGCATTATGGTCCTCTTGCTCTCCCGATGTGGGCAGCGAATGCACACTGTCCGGTGCGGCTAAAGTCTGGTTTTCCAATACCAGCGAGGCGGCCGTATATTGTGGCATCATCAAACCGGAATTTAGACCAGCTTCCTGGGGGCGATCCACCAGCATTGGCGGGAGCCCGCCATTCAGTTTTCCATCGGTTAGCCGGAAAATCCGCCGTTCGGCAATAGCGCCTACTTCCGCCACCGCCATGCCCAGATAATCCATCGCCAAACCAACTGGTTCACCGTGGAAATTCCCACCGGAAATGGCTTCTCCCGGCTCAAAGATCAACGGATTGTCGGTGACGGCGTTTAGCTCGGTTTCCACCTGCGACCATACAAACCTCAAGGTGTCCCGCGCAGCGCCTTGCACCTGCGGCGCGCAGCGCAAGGAGTAGGCATCCTGCACGCGGTTGGCTGCGTCCAACAAAGTGCTACCCTTCGTCAAATGGCGGACACGCTCCGCAACTTGAATCTGGCCGGCATATCCGCGAGCTTCATGAATCCGCGCGTCAAACGCCGCCGAGCAGCCCAGCATGGCCTCCAGACTAAGCGACAACGAACCTTCGGCCACGTCTATCAAGGCGCGTGCGTCCCAGGCAGCCAACGCCGCAATCGCGGCACAGAACGTTGCACCGTTGTTCACCGCCAGACCCTCTTTCGGGCCCAGAATCAGCCGCGGTAAACCGGCCGCTTGCATCGCGGTTTTTCCGGAAAGTCGCTCCGATCCAAACCAGGCAAACCCCGATTCGTTATCCAAGTCACGCTCGTCGGTTGTGAACACCAGCGCCAAATGCGATAACTGGCATAAATCACCGGACGAGCCCAATGAACCCTGGGACGGCACTTCGGGGGTCAACTGCCGGTTAAGCATCTCCAGCAGCGTCTCCACGATTTCAACACGTACGCCGGAAAATCCCTTCGCCAGCGTATTCGCGCGCACCAACATCGCTGCGCGCACCACCTCACCCGGCAACGCCGGACCGGTTCCAATGGCATGACTCAGAATCAGGTTCCGGCTCAACCGCGCGCTATCTTCCAGCGCAATTCGGCGGTCGGCAAAGATGCCAAAACCGGTGTTGATACCGTACACTGGTTTGTTCATCGCCAGAATACGCTCAAGCCGGCGACGCCCGTTGGAAAGAGCCTCGCGCCCTGCCGAGGACAACCGCACAGGCACGTTGTATCTGGCAACGCGCACGACCTCTTCAATCGTCAGGTGATGCCCATCTATTTCGATCATCGCATGTCCTTAGAACAGCAGGTGGCCCAGTGCCACAGCCGCAGTCGCAACTGTGACATTATCAATATCGTTAAACGGCAGTGATTCCACAACCGTTCCGACCAACGCAATCAGGCTTACCGGTATCAGAAAAGCGGAGAGCGGCCCAGCAAATACACCGGCTGCAATATAGATCGCCAGAATTGCCATCGCAAATACCCAGCCGCCCACAAACATGGAAACGGTCCCTGCAACCGACTTGCGCGGCGCCCAGGGCAACCGACGGCTATTGATTCGTTTGCCCAGCACATCCGCCAGCCCATCCCCGCCACATAACAACATCAGGGCAACAATGCCAATCGGCGATTCTTTCCAGTACAACAAGGTGAGCACGACAAATACGATGCCATACAGCAGCGGCCCGCGCAGAATCTCCCGCCGGTCGCCTGTGCGCGAAAGCGCGGCTACCGCCGCGTCATCACGCAGAATTCCGGTACCGACCAGAAAGAATTGAGCGGTGATCAACAATGGGACGAGTGCCGCCAGAAATCGAGATAACGTGTTTTCGGGGAACAACAGCCAGCACAACACAAAAATCGGGCCTGTACCCATGTGAATCAATTTCCGGCTGAGCGGTCCACCAATCCATCCCCGGTGGGCAATAAAATCCATCAGTCGCAACCAGGCGACTGCCGCGATAAACGTAACAGCCAGGGCAATCCAAACATTGGGCAGCATGGGTACCTCGGTGAAGGCTAATCTCGAATTTTTCGGCCCCGGTCCATCTCGCGCTCCAGGTCGCGACGGGCAATGTCATGGCGTTTGTCGAAAAGCTTTTTGCCTTTGGCCAGCGCAATGTCCAGCTTCGCTCGCCCTTCTTTCAAATACATCTGCACTGGAATCACAGTTACGCCCTTTTGGCGAACCGAATCCCACAGACTGCGGATCTCGCGTTTATGCAGCAGTAAACGTCGCGGCCGCAATGGGTCATGATTGAACCGGTTGGCCTGTTCGTACGGAGCGATGTGCGCATTCATCAGCCAGGCTTCACGAGCCGTCACCTGCACATAGGCTTCCACCAGACTCACCTGCCCGGCACGCACCGATTTTATTTCGCTGCCCTGCAAAGCAATTCCTGCTTCGAAATGTTCCAGCAGGAAGTACTCAAAATGCGCTTTTCGATTGGTTGAAACGACTTTAACGCCCATGAGTTGATTTTAACATAACTATCCAAAGCGGAGTATGACTGCCCCGCCCATCATGCGGAAAAAGCCAAATATCAGCAATGCCGGCGCCAATCCGATCCATTCGCCCACAGTCGGCCCAATTAACGAGGCCATCAATATCGCGAAATTGGCGACCAGGTTAAACCACGCCAGATGCGATGGCCGGTCGGTAGGTGGGACTTCGTCCAGCAGGTAGTTGTACAACGCGCCGTTGACAAGCGAAAAGGCCATTCCGCCAAGAAACGATGTGAGCAGGAACATGCCAAGGTTGGAACAGAAAGGCAGCAGGAAAGGATATAAGCTGAGAAGCACCATCCCCGTTCCCGTCACCCAGCGGTTGCCTTTACGGGCGGTGAATCGAGACAATTGGGTCGACCCGATAAATACCGCCGTATAGAACAAGGCTGAGCCCAGACTGATGTTGCGATCGGTCAAGCCAATCTCGTTGACCTGGAACACCGGAAACAGCGGCGAAGGCATGTACCACGACAAATGGAAGAAACCCATCAGCAACAGCACCCGTCGAAAAGGACTGCGCAGAATGTCCATACGGAATGTCGCCTGCAACCACTGCCTGAACCGTTGCTCCAC
>DAOUGY010000315.1:0-6437 GCA_034428975.1 Anaerolineaceae bacterium
AATTTGGTGAAGTAGCGCGCGCCTTGAGCCTGCACACCGATCACCTGGGTCATCAACACAGAGATCAGCGCCAGCGCGGCGGTGAAGTTCAGGTCGGTGGACAGCACGCGCACATACGGCACGATATGAAATCCGCCATGCCCGCCTTCCACTTCCGCCTTGATGATCGTGCTCGCCCCGGGCCACAGTTCCTTGAGCGGGTAACCGTGGGCCGACTCATGAATCAGGCCAATCGAGTCCACACCGGGGATCAATTCCATCCAGTTGGAGACCAGCACCATGAACATGATGGTGGCAAAGAAGGGGAAAATGCGCTTCGTGAACTTCCCGGCGGTGGATTCGGTCATGTTGTAGATGAATTCCACCAGGAACTCCACAAAGGCGGTGATGCCGCGCGTCACCAGCACGCCCTTTTTCAACTGATTGCGCACAGCCAGCGCAATGCCGATGAGGATGACATCCATCAGTAACATCGCCATCTGCGTGTTGGTTGGATAGAAATCACCGATCACCGGCAACGTGAAAAGGGGAGATTTGGTGAGCTTTTCGGGCGCCACCTGGATGTGCGGCTGAATGGCCGGGTACAGGTTTGAAGCCACAACGCTCAAAATCACCAGTACCAACACGATCCAGCGCTTAAATCCATACCGCCACTTGCGAGTTTCAGTTTGCTCCAAGGTCTCTATCCTCCTGAGCGTTGGATTGGGATTCTCCTGCCCGGGTTTTCATACGCGCCACAGCGGAGCGCACGATGGCAAACATCAGTACCAGTGAGATCGGCACACTGCCCAGCACCAGGATCAGGGTAAAGGTGGGCTTGGATTGAAAACGAGCGTCCAGCATGAGACCGATGAAAACGGCCGCCAACACAATCACCAGTGTCAGGCAGCCGACCGACCCGGCAACGATGGTCAGCGTCATGTTTAACGCGACCTGCCGGGGATTTTCCTTTTTGGAAGGGCGGCTCTTCGGTTCCATGGGCTCAAAAATTATATCATAAGAAAAGGATCGCGTTTAGTGCAAGGGCGCCAATAATAGCGATCCGGCCGCCTGATTGGCCCAGGTGTACCACGGGCTGAAGATAAAGCCCAGCACCAGAATGCCGACCACGCACACCACCAGCGCCGCTGTCCAACCCGGCGAAAGGCTTAACGGTTGGGCATCATCCGCCGAGCGGTACAGATAGACCACCTTGAGTACGTTCAGGTAGTAGTACAACCCCACAATGGCGTTGAGGATGCCGACCACCGCCAACCAGACCAGGTTGGCCTGAATGGCCGAGGCGAACACCAATAGCTTGCCAAAGAACCCGGCAAACGGTGGAATGCCGCCCAGCGAGAGCAGCGCGGCCAGCAGGGCCATGCCCAGCGCCGGCGAACGGCGGCTGAGGCCCGCGTACGAGGAAATCTCATCCGAGCCGATGGCCCGCCCCACCAGGGTGACGATGCCAAAGGCGGCCAGGTTGGTGACCAGGTAGGCCATCAGATAGTACAGCGCGCCGGAAATGCCGAGCGAATTGGCCGCCGCCACGCCGATCAGGATGTACCCGGCCTGCGCGATGGACGAATAAGCCAGGAGGCGCTTGATATTCTTCTGCGCCACCGCCAGGAAGTTGCCCAAAATCATGCTGGCGGTAGCCATCACCGCCACGATCAGCGGCCAAACGTTCGCCAGGTCTGCCGGGAAGGACGCCAGCGCCACGCGCATCAACACGGCAAAACCGGCCGCCTTGGACGCCGTGGAGAGGAAGCCCGCCACCGGCGAGGGCGCGCCTTCGTACACATCCGGCGCCCAGAAATGCAGCGGCACGGCCGAGATTTTGAAGGCAAAACCGACCAGCACCATCAGCAGCGCCGCGACGCTGAGCAAAACCGGCTGGAAGCCCATCAGCTTGCCGGCGATTTCGTACAATTGCGTCGAGCCGGTGAAGCCGTACAGCAGGCTGAAACCGAACAACATGATGCCCGAAGCCATCGCGCCAAACAACAGGTATTTGACGCCCGACTCGACCGATTTCTGATCATGCAGGATAAAGCCCGCCAGCACATACAGCGGGATGGAGGTGGTTTCAATCGCCAGGTAGAGCATCACCAGATCAGCGGATGAAGCCATCAGGCTCATGCCCAGTGTGGAGACCAGCAGCAGCGCAAAAAATTCGCCGCGCTCGCGCAGAGTGGGCGATTCCAGCGCAAACAGGGCCGTCACCGCCGCGCCCAGCAGGAAGATCAGGCGGAAGACAAAACCGGCGGCATCCAGGCGCAGCATGCCGCCCCACAGCAGCAGCGCTTCGGCGCCCGGGCGGGCGAATGCCACGCTCAAAACCGCCACAACCGCCAAACCGCCGGCTGTCACCCAGGCCAGACTGCCGCCGCGCTTGCCGCGCGCCGTCACATCCAACACCAACACCAGGCCCGCCAGCACCAGCAGGCCGATTTCCGGCAGGATCGCCAGGAACCAGGACGATGGAATTTGCCCGCTCACCTAGGCACCTCCCAGAAGTTTGAGAATGGATTCAACCCCTTTGCTCACCATCGGCACCATCAACGCCGGGAAGACACCCAGCGCCACCATAGTCAGCGAGAGCAGGCCGATCACCAGCTTGTCTTTCAACGCCACATCGCCCACCGTTTCATTAAGCTCGGCAGGAATATCGCCAAAGAACACGCGCCGTACCACCAGCAGGATGTAGGCCGCGGTGACCACAATCGAAATCGCCGCGATGATCGCCACCAGCGGAGCCACCTGCCAGGCGCCCATGTAAATCGGGATTTCGGCAATAAAGCCGGAGAAGCCCGGCATACCCATCGAAACCAGGCCGCCGATCACAAAGCCGACCATGGCCCAGGGCATCTTGCGGAACAACCCGCCCAGTTTGGCAATATCACGGGTGTGCGCCCGGTCGTAAACCATGCCGACCACGGCAAAGAACAGGCCCGTCATCACACCATGCGAGAACATTTGCAGGCTGGCGCCCATCAAACCGTTGGGGGTCAGTGTCGCCATGCCGATCATCACCAGGCCCATGTGTGAAACGGACGAGAAGCCGATGACATACTTGAAGTCGCTCTGGATCATGGCGATGAACGCACCGTACACCACGTTCACCACGCCCAGAGTCATGATCAGCGGCGCCCAAACCCGCGCCCCATCGGGCAGCAGCTCAATCGCCACGCGCAGCGCGGCGAACACACCCACTTTCATTTCCACGCCGGCCAGCAGCATGGAAACGGCGGTGGGTGCCGCCACGTGGCCGTCCGGCGCCCAGGAGTGGAAGGGGAAGATGCCTCCCAGCACCGCAAAGCCCAGGAAGACCACCGGGAACCAGATGTGTTGGAAGGTCGGGTCAAAGCCGGCCTTTTCCAGAGCCAGCATGTCAAAGGTGTTCAACCCCGAGGTGACGTAAATGGCCAGCACGCCCAGCAGCGCCACCACCGACCCGATGAACAGGTAGATGGTCAGCTTCATGCTGCCGTATTCGCGCGTCTTGGGGTAGCCCCACACCACAATCATCAGATACTTGGGGAAAACAGCCAGTTCAAAGAAGAAGAACAGCATGAACAGGTCGAGCGAGGCAAATACGCCGAAGACGCTGGCGCCCAGGAACATGATGAAGGCGAAGAACTCGCGCGGGCGGTCGTCCACCTTCCACGAGACCAGCACGCCGCTGAACACCACCAGGCCGGAGAGCAACATCAGCGGCAGGCTGATACCGTCCACGCCCACATGGTACGAAATGCCCAGCGCCGGCAGCCAGGGCATCTGCTCCTGGAACTGATAACCGCCGGCAGCTGTATCGTAGCTGAAGAACAGCACGAACGACAACACCAGCACAAACGCGCCCGCCGCCGCCGCAACGCGCCGCGGCCATTCCTTCTTCGCCGCCGGCAGCAGCAAAATCAGTACGCCGGCAGCCAGCGGGGTGAAGATGAGTGTACTAAGAATGGGAAACGCCATCTTTCACCTCTCAGAACCAGAATGCAACCGCGCGGTTGATGACATCCAGAATCCACGACGGCCACACGCCGATCACCAGCATCAACGCCATCAACGGCGCGATGATGATCAACTCGCGTGTGTTAATCTCGCTCAAATGACCGCTCCATTTTTCATTCAGTGGGCCATGCAGCACCATGAACAGCGCCTTGAGCACATACCCGCCGGTGAAGAACAGACCGATCATGCTAACGGCCGTGGCCAGAGTAAAGATCGGCCACACGCCCCGCACCACCATGAATTCCGACACAAAGCCGTTCAGGCCGGGCAAGCCCAGCGAGGCCATCGATGTAAAGATCAGCACCGCGCCGTACACCGGCAGTATGGCGAACACCCCGCCAAAGTCGCGTAAGTTGCGCGTGTGCGCCCGGTCGTACAGCACGCCGACCAGGAAGAACATGCCCGCCGCGCTCAGACCGTGGTTGAACATTTGCAGCACCGCGCCGTTCACGGCGATGTTGACACTCAATGCGGTGCCGCTGTCGGCGCTACCCGCGGCATATGCCGCTGCGGCAATGCCCAACACCACAAAGCCCATGTGATTGATCGACGAGTAGGCCACAAGACGCTTGAAATCTGTCTGCCCCATGGCCGCCAGTGCGCCAAACACCACCGCTGCCGTGGCCAGCACGGCCAGCGCGCCGGCATACGTGTGCGCTTCAGCCGGGAAGAGCGGCAGCACCAGCCGCAGGAAGCCGTACGCGCCTAACTTCAGCAGCACGCCCGCCAGGATCATCGAACCGCCCGTGGGAGCCTCAGTGTGCGCATCGGGCAGCCAGGTGTGGAACGGCCAGACCGGCACTTTGATGGCGAAGGCGATCACAAAGGCCCAGAAGGCAATAGCCTTGACCGTGGATGCCGAGAGGTTGAAGGGCAGGTTGAAGGTGTCGAGCCTGGGCCAGGCCGCAAAGAGCGTCGGCAGGTCAAACGTGCCGGTCGAAACACCGATCAACTGAATGGCCAGCAGCAACCCCAGCGAGCCGCCCATGGTGAACAGGATGAACTTGAGCGAGGCATAGTTGCGGTTGGCGCCGCCCCACTGCGCGATCAGGAAGTACATCGGCACCAGGCCGATCTCCCAGAAGACGAAGAAGAGCAGCAGATCGAGCGCCATGAAGACCCCCAGGATACCCGTTTCCAGGAAGAGGAAGAGCACCATGAAGGCTTTGACGCGTTCTTTGATGTTGAAGGAGGTCAAAATTGACAGCGGGGTGAGCAGGGTGGTCAGCAGCACCATCGGCAGCGACAACCCATCGACGCCCAGATGATAGGACGAGCCGATCGCGCCAAACCAGTCCACTTTCTCCTGGAACTGGAAGGGGTTGGCCGCATCGACCACCGGGTTAAAGCGCACCCACAGGAAGATCGCCAGCGCCAGCGGCAGCAGGCTGGCAATCAGCGCGCCCCAGCGGATGGCGTTTTCGCGGCGCGCCGGGATAATCAGCAGCGCCAGCCCGGCCGCAGCCGGAAGGAACAGAATGATCGTAAGCAGGTGATTGAGTATGAATTCCATCCTGTGCTCTCCGTTAACTGGCTCAGGCCAGGACCAGGAAGTAATAGCAGATCAGGCCGACAATCACCAGCCCGGCGGCGGCGGCAACCATGTACTGCTGCACGCGGCCGCTCTGCGTGCGGCGCAGCAGCGAACCCAACCCGCGCACGCCGTCGCCCATCGCATCCCCGGCGCCGTTCACCACCGGCAGGTCAAAGCGGAAGCGCAGCACGTTGCCCAGCCCCCAACCCAGTTTGGCAATGCCGTGCAGGATGCCGTCCAACAGGCCCTTGTCGATCCACTTGTAGGTGAAGGTTTCGGCCAGCCATTGCGCCGGAAGGATGAAGACCATCTGGTAGAACTCATCCACGTAGTATTTGTTCTTCAGCACGGTGTAGACCCCGCCCAGCGTTTTTTGCAGCGGATCGGGGCTGCCCGCGCGCACGTTGCGATACACGCGCCAGCCCAGCCACAGGCCGCCCAGCGCCACCACCAGCGAGGTGAACAGCGGCACCAGGCTGTGCCCGGCGGCGTGCTCGCCGCCATGCAGCATCGAGCCGACAAATTCCTCAAACCAGGGCGGCAGCAGCCCGCCCAGCAGCGGGAAGGTCTTGGGAATGTTGACCCAGCCCGCGCTCACCGCGAAGACCGCCAGCACCGCCAGCGGCAGGGTCATGGTCCATTTCGATTCCACCGCGTGCTCGGCGGCATGGGTGCGCGGCTCGCCCAGGAAAGTCAGGGTGATCTGGCGCATTGTGTAGAAGGCCGTCAGCAGCGCCGACAGCGCCAGCACCACAAACGCCAGGGTGTAGCCGCCGTTGAACGCGCCGGCCAGGATCTCGTCCTTCGACCAGAAACCCGCGGTAATCAGCGGGAAGCCCGACAGGGCAAAACCGCCGATCAGGAATGTCCAGAACGTCACCGGCATCTTCTTGCGCAGCCCGCCCATGTT
>DAOUGY010000316.1:0-2442 GCA_034428975.1 Anaerolineaceae bacterium
GGACGACCGCGAGCACTACAAGACGCTCAAATACATCTACACCGCGCCCGTGGCGATCCCGTTTTACCTGATGGGCCGCGGCGTGGCGCGCTTCATCACCGGCACCTTCGCGGTGGTCATCACCATCGCCGCCGGGGCACTGTTCCTGCACGTGCCGCTCGACCTGGCGCAGGTGAACTGGCCGCTGTTCATCGTCAGCCTGCTGCTGGGCGTAGTGATGCTGGCGCTGATGGGCCTGCTGCTGGCGGGCGTGACGCTGGTGCTGGCGCGCCATTCCGACTACCTGGGCGACGGCGTTGCCGCGGCGCTGTTCCTGTTCAGTGGGGCGGTCTTCCCGCTGGACGTGCTGCCCGCCTGGCTGCGCCCGCTGGGCTACGCCCTGCCGGTGACCTACTGGCTGGAGCTGCTGCGTCGCTCGCTGGTGGGCTCAGTGGCGCAGGCCTTCCCCACGCTGGCGGGCTTCAGCAACCTGCAGTTGCTCGGCATCCTGGCCGGGCTGACCGTGCTGGTGGGCGTGTCGGCGGTGTTCGTCTTCAGCTGGTGCGACTGGCAGGCCCGTGAGCGCGGCTATATCGACCGGACGACGAATTATTAGCGCGGGAAGCGCTACGTGAACCGTGATTGGTGAACCGTGAACCGAAGTCGTGCCGTTTCACGGTTCACTTTTCACGCTTCACGAATCCTTTTTCACCCCTTGACAACATCCCATTTCTGCCTATAATCCATCCGACATGTATGAACAACTGCGCCTGATCGTTCCACCTGTACTGCCGCCGTCGCCCTGGGTTCCTGGGGCGTTTCTTTTCCCCGCTCTTCGCCACCCCGAGAATCATCTCGGGGTGTTTTTTTGCCTCAAGGAGGTGAGCCTGTGATCCAACTGCCCGGCCTGATCGACCCGCATGTGCACATACGCGCGCCCGGCGGCGAGCATAAGGAAGATTGGGACAGCGGCACCGCCGCCGCGCTGGCCGGCGGCTTTACCATGGTGCTGGCCATGCCCAACACCCGCCCGCCGGTCGTCGACGCAGCCTCATTGGCGCTGGCGCTGAGTGCGGCCCGCGGCAAGGCACGCTGCGACTTCGCCCAGTACCTGGGCGCCGGCCCCGACAACGCCGAAACGGCAGCCGGGCTGGCCGGGCGCGCCGCCGGGCTGAAGATGTACCTCGACCAGACCTACGGCCCGCTGCGCCTGGACGACATGACCCTGTGGATGCGGCATTTCGAGCGCTGGCCGCGTGAGATGCCCATCGTGGCACACGCCGAAAGCCGCAGCATGGCCGCCGTGTTGCTGATGGCGCAGCTCTTTGACCGGCCGGTGCACATCGCGCACGTTTCGCTGCGCGAGGAAATTCTGCTGATCCGCAAAGCGAAGGAACGCGGCCTGAAGGTCACCTGCGAGGTTGCCCCGCATCATCTCCTTCCACCCTCTCCCCATTTTTTCAAAATGGGGAGAGGGCAGGGTGAGGGGTCTGAACCCCCACCTGTGTCCTCCCCCATTTTCTCCGAAAATGGGGGAGGGTTGGGAGGGAGTCTTAAGTCCTCTCCCCCAAATTCACAGAATTTGGGGGAGGGCCAGGGTGGGGATGGCCGTCTTGAAGTCCGCCCGCGCCTCAACACGCCCGCCGACCGGCAGGCGCTGTGGGACAACCTGGACGTGATCGATTGCTTTGCCACCGACCACGCCCCGCACACCCTGGCCGAGAAAGACGGCCCAAACCCGCCGCCCGGCTTCCCCGGGCTGGAGACCGCCCTGCCGCTCCTTCTGACCGCTGTCCACGCCGGCCGCCTGACGCTCGACGACATCGTTTTACGCTGCCACGCCAACCCCCGGCGCATCTTCGGCCTGCCCGAACAGCCCGACACCTGGATCGAGATCGACCCGGACGCCGAGTGGACCCTCCGTGCCGCCGGAATGTACACCCGCTGCGGCTGGACGCCCTACGAGGGCATGACGGTGCGCGGCCGGGTGCAGCGGGTGGTGCTGCGGGGGGAGGAAGCGTACCGGGACGGGAAGGTGACAGCAATTCCTGGATTTGGGAGGAACACAAGACCGTTCTGAGTTGCTGTGTTCCGTGTCACTGCGGAAACCCTCAGACCTCATCACTCATCACCCATTACTCATTACTCATACCTCATCACTCATTACTCATCAACTTTTTACACACAAGGAGACTCACACACCATGCACATCCCACCTCTTCGCCGGCAAAGCCCCTACCTGCCCTTTGGCGAAAACAAGGAATCCAACTGGTACGGTAAGGATATTCTTTCGGTCAAGCAGTTTGACCGCGAGGACCTGAACTATATCTTTGGCGTGGCGCATGAAATGCGCGGCATGGTCAAGCGCGTTGGCACCTTTGACCTGCTCAAGGGCAAAATTCTGGCCAGCCTGTTCTACGAGCCCTCCACGCGCACCTCGTCCAGCTTCACCTCGGCCATGGA
>DAOUGY010000317.1:0-5831 GCA_034428975.1 Anaerolineaceae bacterium
AAACCCGGGCGATTATTGTTTGGGGATGGGGCGTGGTAGCACTCGCCGTGCTGCTGGCGTTGGGTAGCCATACCCCGGTATTTCCGTTCCTGTACCGGTATATCCCCACATTTGACATGTTCCAGGCGCCGACGCGGTTCATGTTCCTGGCTGAATTTTCATTGGCAATGCTGGCAGGAATTGGGGCGGCGCAGTGGGGCAGCCCGATTGGACGGGGGTTGTACTGGTCGCGATTGGCCACGGCGGGTTCCGCGGCGGTGGCAATCGGCGCCGGAATCGGTTGGGCATCTCTTAGTGGAGTTGAGCAAACCTTCGTTCGTGCTTTTGCGCTGGCCGGTGTGCTTGGTTCGGCGTATGGCTTGCTCACATTGTTTAAACCAGTGGGAGGTCGGCGTTTGATGGCCTGGATGAGCATTGCGCTGGCCGTGATGGTGGCCGATCTGGTATGGTTTGCGCTGCCGGCCAATCCATTCGCGCCGACCTCGCTGTATTCCAATGTGCATTTTGAAGGCGTTCAACGCATCGGCGATCACAGGGTGTACCTGCCTGCGTCGGATGAATACCTGATCAAGTTCAAGCGTTTTCTGCGGTTTCGGGATTTCCGGCCGGTGGAGGTATGGACGAATTTATGGCGAAGCGGTCTGCCGAATAGTAATCTGATCACGGGGATAAGCAGTGCCAATAATTTTGATCCGCTCATACCCGACCGCTATGCACGATGGCGTGTTGCTGTCGATTCAACTACCGGTGCGGCACGAGATCAACTGCTGACCTGGATGGACGTTTTGTGGGTTGGGCGGTATGCGCCAGACCATGCCGGTGGGGTGATTTTTACTGAAAACAACCAGGCATCCTTTGTTCACTGGTATTCGTGCGCCGATCCTGCGGGCAGCGTGGAGGAGGCTATACAAATGGTGTTGGCGCGAGTAAACGAGGCGGGCAATTTCCCCGTTGACAAAGCCGTTGTTGAAGGCGAAAATAAACCGACAACGGAATGCAGTGGACCGAGCACACCAGAAATGAGTGTACCTGAACGAGCGGCGCAAAGCGTGGTGGTCTTGGTGGAGGCCGACACAAGCGGATATCTGATGGTCAGCCAGACCATTTATCCTGGCTGGCGGGTGGTGGTGGACGGCGAAGAGCAAGATTTGCTGATCCTTAATGGTGTCTTTCAGGGTGTGCATCTGGAATCGGGTTTGCATGAAGTGCGCTTTGAATATCGGCCAAATTGGGCCCGTTGGGCGACGGCTGCCAGCATTGTGGGATGGTTGATTTTGGTATGGCTGATTGTTATTCAAGCGCGAAAAAAGAATTGATTTGGACGGCCAAGGAGAATATCGGAATGGAATCCAGGATCGAGAGCATACAAACCTTTACCGGGAAAATCCTTGCCAACCTGGAAAAGGTCATCGTCGGAAAACCTCAGGCACTGGAGTTGGTGGTGATCGGCTTGCTGTGCCAGGGGCATATCCTGATCGAAGATGTGCCGGGAACCGGAAAAACGATGCTGGCGCGCAGTCTGGCACGTTCGATTGGGGGAACTTTTAACCGCCTGCAATTTACACCGGATATGCTCCCCAGTGATGTGACCGGTGTTTCGATTTACAATCAAAATTCGCGTCAATTTGAATTCCGGCCAGGACCGATTATGTCCCAGATTGTGTTGGGCGATGAGATCAACCGTGCGACGCCAAAAACCCAATCGGCGCTGTTGGAGGCGATGGAAGAACGACAGATTACCGTCGATGGCGTGACCTACCCATTGCCGACGCCGTTCCTGGTGATGGGTACGCAAAACCCGATCGAATATGAGGGTACGTTTCCGCTGCCGGAAGCCCAATTGGACCGATTCTTGATGCGCATCAAACTGGGTTATCCGGCACTGAGTGAAGAAATCAAGGTTTTGGAACGGCAGCAGTTGAAACACCCGATTACAGAACTGCAGCCGGTTGTCAGCGTTGATGAAGTGCTGGAAGCACAGGAGATCATCCGCTCGGTGTATGTCTCGCAGGCGGTGATGCGCTATATTGTGGATATCGTGCGGGCCACCCGCGACACCGCCGATATTTACCTTGGCGCCAGCCCACGAGGATCTTTGGGCCTGTACCGCACCGGTCAGGCACGAGCCGCCATGCAGGGACGGGATTATGTGCTGCCCGATGACATCAAGGTTTTGGCTGAACCGGTTCTGTCCCACCGAATCATGATGCAACCGGCAGCGCGCCTGCGAAACCTGACTGCCGGGCAATTGGTTCAAGAAATCTTGACCGAGCAGCCGGTTCCCGGAGGAGACCTGCAAGGGCAGGGCAGGGGATAAATGCATGGAAATCCGCAGACCCTTTTGGGTGGCGTTGTTCATCCTGGTAGCAAGTGGTTTTGGTGCTTTTTACACCAAAGAGATACCCCTGTTTCGGATCTTTTATTTTTCCACGCTGTTGGTCATGATTAGCTGGGTGTGGGCAAGGTTCTCCCTGCGTTGGCTAAAATTCCACAGGGAACCGCATACCAATCGCCAGCAGGTGGGCACCAATTTCATCGAAAAGTTTGAAATTACCAACCTGTCGATCCTGTTTCGGCTGTGGTTGGTTGTGGAAGACCAATCGAACCTGCCGGGGAACACCGGGTCCCGTGTCTTGTCGTGGATCGGCAGCCGTCAGATGCGCATGTATTTCTCACGGACCTATTTACAGGTGCGGGGGTCTTTTGCACTGGGGCCTACCACGCTCAAGTCGGGTGATCCTTTTGGAATGTTTGCTGTGAGGATGGATTTTCCTGCGGAGAGGACCCTTTTGGTTTTTCCGCACTTCGTGGAAATCGACCATTTCCCATCGCCAGCCGGCTTGCTGACTGGTGGTCGGGCATTACCGGCGCGCACCCTGGAGGTGACGCCATATGCCGCCGGTGTGCGGGAATACATGCCCGGTGACCCATTGAGCCGGATTCACTGGAAAACAACCGCCCGACGGGAACGCTTGATGGTCAAAGAGTTCGAGCAGGATCCACAGGCCAACGTTTTCATATTGTTGGATGCCGCAAAAATGGTGCAAGCCAGTCAGCCTTATGACCTGCTTGAAGAAGCGGATAAAACTGGCCGGTTCTGGTTCTGGACCAAGCATCGCGAGGTGAGCCTGCCGCCCGATACGTTTGAATATGGGGTCAGTATTTCGGCCTCTTTGGGATCCTATTACATCAGGCAAGCCAAGGCAGTGGGATTTGCCTGTGCAGGTGAAAAATTGACCGTCCTGCCGCCCGAAAGGGGCGAGCGTCAGCTTTCCAAAATTCTGGAAACTCTGGCTTTTGTGAAGGCGGATGGCACATTACCGTTGCTCGGTCTTGTGCAAGGAGAAGCAGGAAATTTGCCTCGTGGAAGCATCGCGGTGTTGATTACATCGTCCGCACAAGAAGACATCGCCGCAGCGGCCGATGTGTTGGTCCGCCGAGATATCCGGCCGGTGGTGGTGCTGCTGGCGGCCGAGACGTTCGGTGGTTATACCCGCATCGATGCGCTGGTAGACCGTTTAGCCGCCCGGCGCGTGCCACTTGTGCTGGTGCGCTACGGAGATGACCTGAAGCAAACCCTGGAAAAAGGGGTGTGAAATTAAAAGAACCGTCCGGCGCTAATTGGCGACGGACGGTTATCTTTATTTTTCAGCCATGGGTTCTGTGGGTGAATTGTCTGCATCCACAATTACGATGATCGGGCCTGCGTTGGTGTCTATGGTCTTGTGGACACCATCGCAAAATGGCATTTCGGCGGATTTCATGCAGCGGCAAAGTTTGATCCGCTCTCCCGGTGATACATGAAGCGTGGTACGCAGGCGGCCGTTGCGATCTTCATTGGTGAAACGGGTCGTAGGTTCCGGCATGTGAATCATCCTTTATTCGATTCGATCGTATGGCCGCTTTCCGCACTCTGATCTTCGCGCAGCAAGTCAATCGCATGAGGGACGATAGCAGCAAACACGTCCAGGCTTTCCACGGCGGCTTTGGGGCTGCCAGGGAGGTTGACAATCAGTGTTCTCCGGCGTATGCCGCTGATGCCGCGGGAGATCATCGCATGGGGTGTGATCTTCAAACTGGCGGAGCGAATGACCTCGGAAATTCCAGGGACTTCTTTTTCGATCACCGCGCGAGTGGCTTCGGGGGTGTTGTCGCGCGGAGCCACGCCGGTGCCGCCGGTGGTCAAAATCAAATCCACGGCGTTGTCATCCGCCCAATGGAGCAAGACCTGGCCAATGTCCTCAGGGTCATCCGCAACGATTTGAACTTCCGAAATGATCCAACCTTGCCGCCGGCAGGCTTGTACCAACGCCGGGCCGGACAGGTCCTCGCGTTCACCCCGCGCAGAACGGTCTGAGACGGTCAGAATCGCAACGCGCACCAGAGACATGGCTCAAGCTTCCTCATCCCCGGCAAAGACCTTCCAGATGCCGTGGATGCCATCCTGGGTGACACCGAAGAAGAAGCGGTGCCCTTCCGGTGTGCGGACAATCAGGTCATACATTGTGGAGTTGCCCTGTTGATACTTCCGCACCAGCCCGTAATTTCCATGCCATTGGATCGACGCCGTGTCGATGGACGGGGCGAGGTCCGAATAGCGTTTGATGGCATAATGCCATAAGCGGCGGGCGGACGCCTGGGTCACATTCTTGACCAGGTTGCCGTTCCGCAGGTCGCGCATGGCGTAATAAAGAGTGCCTTTGCGCTCTTCCGGAGGTAAAACTTCCACACCTGTGCGCGGGTCGCTTTCGAGGGTGTTGGCATGCGGTGGTTCAGGCTCCGGCACAATGGGGGCGTTGGATTCGGGAGCTGGCGCAGGCATTGCCGGGGTGGTTACTGGCGGTTGAGAAGCAATGCTTCTGCCACGCAAGACCAGACCGACGATTTCGTCGCGCACTGCCAGAGACGTCTCCGCTTCGTCGCGAATGTAAATTTTATTGTCATCCACGGCATACGGTGCATCCTCGCCCTTGGGGACCAAAATTCGGATGATCTTCTTGTCTTTGTATTCCTGAACATCCAGCGTGCAAGCTATGGGCGGGCTGATGCGATTGTTGATTTCTTTCTCCAACTGGGTGATACCGTTTTGAGGGTCGGCAACACCTTGAACGACAACATTGGGGGCGGAGGGCAGACCGATATACAGAGTGCCGCCGTTGGTGTTGGCAAACGCGCACACATCCACCAGAATGGCGTATAGCTTTCCACCTCGCACGGTCATGGTCTCATGGAATTCCTGAATAATATTTGAGCCTTGCTCCAAGGCTGCCTGAAGAAAATCAAACGCCGGTTCTTCCTTGCGGCGGCGGGGGCGCGTGCGAGAAAAGTCATTGCCGAGGAACAACTCACGCAGCGCCTCGAAGCTGACTTCCGGCAGGTAAACGTCGGTGGCGCGATCCCCGATGCCCAGGTTCTTTTTCCGCAAAGGATCGGTGGATACGCGGTGGCAATCGCTGCCCTGGATGCAGTGCATGCGGCGGGGATACTCAGGTTTGGTGCCATTAAAGAATGCCGCAGTTGAACGGGGACCTTTAATTTCGAGGTCGGTGACTTCCAGGGCATGAAGATTGAGGTCTTGCGTATAGGCAATACGGGTTTGTCCGCCAAAACTCAGACCGCGCATGGCCACACCGTTGCTGGAATTGGCATGGGCAGCAATCACAAGGCCGCCATCGTCGGCAATCATTCGATAAGCGGTCAATACATCGGTGCTGGCGCCAACGGCCGGGTTACCTTCATCGATTTGCTGTGGGGGAATGTTGAGCGAAAGCAGCAGGTGTTCGATTTCGCGGATGGATTTATCGGGTGAAAAAATCGCAAGGATGTGAAAA
>DAOUGY010000318.1:0-4658 GCA_034428975.1 Anaerolineaceae bacterium
GTGGCCACCCCCATCATCGAGCGCAACACCACCGTGCCGACCCGCAAGAGCCAGGTCTTCTCCACGGCGGCCGACGCCCAGACCCAGGTGGAAATTCACATCCTGCAGGGCGAGCGCCCCATGGCGGCCGATAACAAGACGCTGGGCAAGTTCATCCTGGATGGCATTCCCCCGGCGCCGCGCGGCATCCCGCAGATCGAAGTGACCTTCGATATCGATGCCAACGGCATCCTCAAGGTCACCGCGCTGGACAAGGCCACCAATCGCAGCCAGCACATCACCATCACGGCCTCGTCCGGTCTGTCGGAAGCGGAAATTGAGAAGATGCGCCGCGACGCCGAAACCTTCGCCGACGAAGACCGCAAGCGCAAGGAACTGGTGGAAGTGCGCAACCAGGCCGACAACACCGTCTACACCGCCGAAAAACTGCTCAAGGATGCCGGCGACAAGGCTCCGGCGGACGTGAAGAAGGAAGTGGAAGACGGCATGGCGCGCGTGCGCAAGGCGCTGGAAAGCGACAACGTGGATGAGATCCGCTCCTCGGCCGATGCGCTCGGTCAGGTGCTGCAGAAGATGGGCGCCAGCATGTACCAGCAGCCCGGCGCGGCCGCACCCGGCGGCGAACAGCCCGGTGGTGAGACGAAGGGCCCCGGCGGCGAAGATGTGGTGGATGGTGAGTATAAGAGTGTATAATTGCTATCCGGCAAGACGGTAGCGACATGGGCGTACCCGAAGATTTAGCCGGGTACGCCCATCTTCCATTTTTCTCGCAGGATATTGGATTTTATGGCACAACGAGACTATTACGAAGTTCTGGGGGTTGGGCGCAACGCCTCGGCCGACGAGCTGAAATCGGCTTTTCGCAACCTGGCGCGCCAGTATCACCCGGACGTGAACAAATCGCACGACGCGGAAGAACGATTTAAGGAAATCAACGAAGCCTACGGCGTGCTTTCCGACCCCGAAAAGCGCGCAGCCTACGACCGCTACGGCCACGCCGGCCTGAACGGCATGGGCGGCGTGCCCGATTGGACCACGGTTGACTTTTCGGATATTCTGGAAGGCCTGTTTGGTTTTGGCATGGGCGGCACCCGCCAGCAGCGCCGCAACGCGCCGCGCCGCGGGGCCGATTTGAGCACCTCGGTGGAGCTGACCTTTGAAGAAGCCGTTTTCGGCGTGGAGAAGGAAATTACCATCACGCGCGACGAGACCTGCGCCACCTGTCACGGCAGCGGCGCCGAACCGGGCAGCAACCCCAAGCGCTGCGAGACGTGCGGCGGGCGCGGTGAAGTGCGCCAGGTGCGCCAGACCTTCCTGGGCTCGATTGTGCAGGAAAGCACCTGCCCGACCTGCAACGGGCGCGGCGAGCTGATCAGCAACCCGTGCCACACCTGTCGCGGGCGCGGCCAGGAACGCAAAACCGTCAAAAAGGTTGTCACCATCCCGGCCGGGGTGGATAACGGCCTGCAGGTGCGCCTGGCGGGCGAAGGCCAGCCCGGCGCCAACGGCGGCCCCAACGGCAATGTGTATGTTGAAATAAACGTCAAACCGCATGCCTACTTCCGCCGCCGCGACGATAATATTCTGCTCGACCTGTCGGTCAACGTGGCGCAGGCCGCCCTGGGCGCGGAAATCGAAGTGCCCACCGTGGACGGACCTGTCAAACTGACCGTACCTGCCGGCACGCAGCCGGGCAAGGTCTTCACCCTCAAAGGCAAGGGCGTGCCGCATCTGCGCAACGGCGGGCGCGGCGATGAGCTGGTGGTGTTGGGCGTGGAAGTGCCCACACGCCTGACCGACGATCAGCGCAAGCTGTTTGAGGATCTGGCGCGCACGCTGGGCACCGAAGTGCGCCCGCAGGAAAAAGGATTTATGGATATTTTGAAGGAGGTCTTCGGTGGCTGAAGCACGCTGGCTGGAAGTGTCGTTAACCATCAACGGTGAACTGGCGGAAGCGGTCGCCGAAGCGCTGGACCGCTATGTCTCCAACGGCGTGGTGGTGGAAAGCGGCGTTGAGTTTAATGACGAGGAAAGCGAAGGCACACCGGTCGGTCCGGTGCGCGTGTACGGCTACATTGCCGTGGACGAGCACCTGGAGGAGACGCGCCGCAATATCGAAGAGGCGCTCTGGTTCCTGGGGCGCATCCAACCCCTGCCGGCGCCGGGCTATCGCACGATTGAAGACGAGAACTGGATGGCGGCCTGGAAGAAGAATTACCACCCCATTCCGATCGGCAAGCGTCTACTGATTCTGCCCGCCTGGGTGGAGCAGGGCGACCCCGACCGCATTGCCGTGCGCATTGACCCGAGCATGGCGTTTGGCACGGGCACGCATCCCACCACGCAGTTGTGCATGGAAATGCTGGAAACCTACACCCCCGAAGGCCGCCCGGTGATTGACGTCGGTTGCGGTTCGGGCATTTTGTCCATCGGCGCGCTCAAGATGGGCGCCAGCCATGCTCTGGCGGTGGACATTGACAACGCCGCGGTGGTTTCCACGCGTGAGAATGCCGAAGCCAACGGCGTGCTGGACCGGATTGAAGCCGGCATCGGCTCGGTGAGCGAGGTGCGCGAAGGCTGCTATTCGCTGACGCAGGCGCCGCTGGTGTTGGCCAACATCCTCGCGCCGATCATCATTCGCCTGTTTGACGCCGGCCTGGCCGATCTGGTCAGCCCGGGTGGCCATATTGTGCTCTCCGGCATCCTGCTGGAGCAGTGCCCCAATGTCATCGCCGCCGCCGAAGCCCACGGCCTGACCCCGCTGGAAACTCGGAACATCAACGATTGGGCGGCTGTGGCGATGCGCAAGGCGGCCTGATTACCGGCGACGGCATGAACGGCGCTCCCACCGGTCCGACTGCTGCCAGCGGCATGCGCGTGGCGCTGGAAATGGTGTACCAGTCCGGCGAGACTGAAACGCTGGACGTGCACATTGTGCCCGACGAGCAGGCCGATTTTGAAGCCGGTTTTCTGGGCGAGGGCACCCCGCTGGCGCGCGCCGTCACCGGTCACAGCGCCGGCAGTGTGCTGCCGTACCCGGTAGGGGATGCGAAGGAAGTGCGCATTCTGGCGGTGACGCCGCCCACAGCCGAGGCGCCCAAAGACGTGGCCGCGCGCCGCAGCGAGACGCTGCGCAAAGCGGTGGCCGATTCAGACAAGGCCAACGCCATCATCTTCGCGGCCTCTTTTTCGGGCAAGTGGGGGGATTACGACCCCGCGCCGCTGGAAGAGAACTGGGATCCGCGAGATACGGACGACGAATAAAACGCGAGGGCGGGATTTCCCGCCCTCGCTTGCTTTACCAGACCCGTTCCAGCTCGGGGTTGTCCAGCGCGCGCCGGCCAACCTTGGCCAGCGGCGCCCAGCTCTCGCCGACCCTGACCTGCACCACATCCGCGGTGAAGTCGGTCACGGTGGGGCCGTGGTTGTCAAACAACGCCGAGCCGACGGCGTAGATATCGGCGGGCACGCTCAGCTTCTCAAAACGCGCGATCTTTTCCGGGTTGAAGCCGCCGGATACGACGATTTTCACCGCCTGGCAAAAGCGCCGGGCCGGTTCGCGCCATTCCGTGGGCAGGTTCCAATCTTCCCAGCCGGAATCCAGCGCCTGGCGCACCAGAAAGACCAAACGCGGGTTGACGCCCAGGTCGAGGGCGGCGTCGCCCAGCGGCGGCACCGATTGGTCGCGCAGCGAGCCGCTGGTGTCGAGGCGCACGCCGTACAGCCGATAGCGTTTGGCCTCGTCTTCGCGCCCGGCCTGCATCAGCGCGCGGTAGCGGCCGAACATGGCGCGGCACACCTCCAGCGAATCGCGCACGCAGTCGTTATTGAAATCCACCAGGGCAATGCGCGGAATGCTGACCGGCAGCACCTCGGCGAAGGCCAGCATGGCTTCGGCGGTATCGCCCAGGAAGCAGGCGATGGCCGAATGAGCCACCGTGCCGCCGCCGTAGCCGCCCCACCAGTCGCCCTGCGCGTCGGTGGAGACGAACGGGCCGAGCGTATCGGCGAAATCCATGTTGTAACGCTGCACGCCGATGTTGTAGGCGTAGCCGTCGGCGGCCTGCACCTCGTGGGCGTCGAAGCGCGCCGGGAAGAACAGGATCGGCTTGCCGTGCGCGGCTTTGACCGTTTCGTACACGTTGGTGGCCACGCGGCTGGCGCGGGTGAGGATGCCAAGGGTGGGGGTTTCGAGGATGGCGAAATCGCGGTAACGCCCGCGCACGCGCATCACCGGCGCCACGTGGCGCGGGTCGCCGTCGCTGGTCACGGTGCAGCCGTCGTGCACGGCCCACACCTGCAGGCGGTCGGCGGTTTCGACGAAGGTGTCGCCTTCCCAGTAGCCGGTGGCGTGCCGCAGCATGGTCAGGGCTTTGTCCACGCCGACGACGATGGTGCGCCCCGGGCGGCGCGTGAACCACTGCATTTCCACTTCAATGTCACCGCAGGCCACGCCCTCCGCGGACAGGCCGTTGGGCAGGCGTGCCTGGCTGCCGTGGTAGGTGTAGCCTTGCTGTGCCAGGGCGGAGAGCATGTGGGCGATGTTGGTGAAATATTTATCGGTGTACCAGCCGCGGCGCATGCGCTCGATATCCAGTTTGAAGGTGGTGTTGGTCAGACGTTGTCCGTCGAACAGGCTCATGGTTTCTCCGGATGGT
>DAOUGY010000319.1:0-2451 GCA_034428975.1 Anaerolineaceae bacterium
GGCCAGGCGCATGCCATCGCGCACCAGGCGCGCGGCGATCAGGCGCGAGCCCAGTTCGTCGCCCGCGCTGCCGGCCCGCCCGGTGAGGTGTTCCTCCTGCGCCACGCGCGACCAGCCAGCCGCCAGCAGATATAACCAGACGTCGTGCGGGTACCAGGCCAATTGCCGGCGCAAATCTCCCAGCCCCAGGTCGTCGTGATAGACGGCCCCGGCGGTGAAGGCCAGCAACTTTTGCTGCGGCAGGGTCAGCCAGTCAGCAGCGGTCAACGGCGCGGCGGGGTCACAGCCGAGCAGTTCGCCGCAATAGGCTGCCAGCGTGTGGAGCTCGACGCGGTGGTTGATGGGCTCCCCGGGGGGCGGCACCTGGAGAAGCTGCGTGCCGTGATCCTGCGGATCCGGCGGGGTGAAGTGGGTGGAATAGCCCAGGAAGCGCGGCGGCAGTTCGCGTGCCAGCATGGCGTGGATGGCGGCATGATGCGCCTGCCAATCGGCCCTGGTCAGGAAGAGCAGCAGGCGCGGGCCCCAACCGTGGTCGCGCGACATGGGCGTATCCAAGCCCAGCACCTCCGAACCCTCACCGATCAGCGCGGCGGCGTGCGGCAGACCGGGGTAGTGGGCGTCCAGCAGCGGGCGCACCGCCTCGTGATAGAAGCGACGGCTGAGTTCGAGGCCGGGGATGAACGCGGGTGGTTGGGTCATGCGTTTTCGCTTGCGCGGGATTGGAGGAACAGGCGGTGGTAGAGCACAATGCTGCCGGAGACGGCCACATTGTAGGATGCGCGGTTGACCGCCTCGATGGCCACAACGGCGTTGCAGTGTGCCAGCACCTTTTCGGGCAGGCCCATATCCTCCGAGCCGAGCAAATAAATGGCCTGTTCGGGGTGCTGAAAGCCCGCCAGCGGCTGCCCGCCGATCTCCACGCCCACCAGCAGCGCGCCCAGCGGCCGCGCCGCCAGGAATTCTTCAAAGGTGGGGTAATGGCGCAGCGGGATCAGGCGGTGGGCGGCGGAGGTGTCACTGGCTTGCGGCTTGTAGGGCCGCCCGATGGTGAAAATGCCCGCCGCACCGAACTGCCAGGCCGAGCGCCACAGCGTGCCGATATTCTCGTTGTTGCGCGGGTTGTAAATGCCTATTTCAAAGTAGGTCACGCGGCTACCTCCGGATGATTTTTTAGAGTGTATCACAGGATGCGCGGCCGCCGGAGGGTGGTTTCTTAGGCGGAATTTAGTGGTGCTTGATCTAGTTGGCTGCATTATTTACGGACCTAACCCCCTGGCCCCCTTCTCGAAACGGGAAGGGGGAAGCGGCGAAGCCGCGGGGGATAGGTAAGTAATGATAGGTTTTTTAAGTGTTTTTACTCATAAGATATTTAGGCTACCTTAACCAATTTTGAATTTTGGTGTGCAAGAATAAATCTGTCGCATGACCGGCAAGCCACGACCCAACACGTAAACTGGAGGTGAAATGGCACAGATCAAACTTGGGCCGGGCAGCCTGAACGCAAGCAGGCCGCGCCCGACCCACCCCATCATGACCGCAGAACAGGACCGCTTCGTGGCGGAGCTTTTTGAAAAGTATATCCCGGCCGAGTTTTCAGCCGAAGATGCCAATGAGATCATTGGCGCGTTGGAGGACCAGGGCCTGCGCGGGCCAGGGGTGCGCTCCGCGGTGATCACCGCCGGGCTGGACGCGGAAAAATTCATCCAGCAGGTCGCGCTGACTCAGGAACGCTGACTGCCGGCCTGATCGTTAAGCTCAAACGGGTCTGAACCGCGTGGTTCAGACCCGTTTGATATGGGTTCTACCGGTAAACAATAAATGGGGCAAACCTGTTCAGGACACCTCTTTTGCCCGGTTGTCTTATTATAAAATCAGGATAAATAAAGTCAAGATAGACTAGGTTAAGAAAAGGTTAACGTTTTTCGGTGAACAGGAAGCGCAGCGGAACGTGCAGGCGCTTGCGCCAGGCGCGCTCGTTGTGGGTGGCGTCGGGGAAGCGGCGGATGAGGTAATCGCTGCCGTCGCGCCAGCCGAGCCCGTCTAAAAAGCCGCGCACGCGCAGGTGGTGCACGCCGTATTCACGGTCGCCGCCGCGCCTGCCGAAGTCGAAATACAGGCGGTGGCTGTCGTGCTGCGGCAGGTTGTCGCGCATCCACTCCTCGATCTGCCCGGCGCCGATGGGGAAGTGCGTGGAAAGGCAGCCCGCCAGGCCAAAGACCTGCGGGTAACGGCACAGCGCGTAGAGCGAGATCAGCCCGCCCATGCTCGAGCCCATCACGGCGGTGTGCGCCGGGCCGGGCAGCGTGGGCAGGTTGGCATCAGCCCACGGCTTGAGCTCTTCGACCAGGAAACGCAGGTAGGCGTCGGAGCAGGGGGCTGCGCCGGCATCTGCGCGGATCTCTTCGCGCAGCGGGTCGAAGTGCGCGCCGGCGAAAGGCGCTTCGGGCAGGT
>DAOUGY010000320.1:0-1590 GCA_034428975.1 Anaerolineaceae bacterium
CTGATCGTCAAGGAAGCTTACATGGGCGGCAGCGTGTACTATTGCCCCGGCTGCCAGGAGTGAGTTGGGATAAAGAGCGCGGTTGAGTTCCTTCGCGCATTCGGTTACCCCCTGGTCCCGTGCTGTCAGGTGCAGCACGGGACGTTGATCACTAACCGATATATAACCTTTGTCAGTTTATGGTCATGATTAAGTGCTACAATGATTAATAGTGGAATTATTTCAATTTGACGAAATAAAGAAAATGGATGGGGGAATGATGAAACACACTCTTCGTTTTTGGAATTTGCTTGTGGCGGTCGCGCTGGCCGCCAGCACACTTTCACTGCCGGCGCTAAAGGTTTCTGCCAATAGCACAACCCAGACGCTGCCATTTTCGCAGAATTGGAGCAATACCGGGCTGCTTGCCTATAACGACAACTGGGACAACGTGCCCGGCCTCGTTGGGTACCGCGGCGACAACCTGGTATCCACCACAGGTGTCGACCCTCAAACGGTTCTGGCGGCGGATTCGCCCGGCGTGGTGGATGTGAACGTCAACCAAACCAATCCATCCACCAATACATCTGGTGGCGTGGCCGAATTTGACACCCTCGCCAACCCTGTGGTCGCGCTGCAGGGCTCCGGCACCGCGGATGCGCCCTACCTGTTGATTTATCTCGATACCACCGGCCTGCAGGATATCCAGGTCAACTACAACGTGCGCGACATTGATGGCTCCAGCGACAATTCGGCCCAACCGGTGGCGCTGCACTACCGCGTGGGCGCAAGCGGCGACTTTACCAACCTGCCCGGCGGCTACATCGCCGACGCCACCACCGGCCCCAGCGTCGCAACGTTGGTCACGCCGGTTGCCGTCACGCTGCCCGCGGCCGCCAACAACCAGCCCCTGGTGCAACTGCGCATTATGACCACCGACGCCGCGGGTGTGGACGAATGGGTGGGCATCGATGATATCTCTGTCAGCGGCACGGCCGCCGCCGAACCGGCGCCGTTCGTTTCCGGCACCGTTCCGGCCAACAACGCCACCGGCGTGGCCGTGGGCGCCGACCTGTACATCACCTTCAGCGAGCCGGTGAGCGCGCCGGACGCTGCTTTCAGCATCTCCTGCACCACCAGCGGCGCGCACACTTTCGCGCGCTCCACGGGCAACGACACCGTCTTCACGCTCAACCCGGACGCCAATTTCGCCGAGGGCGAGTTTTGCACGGTCAACGTGCTGGCCGCGCAGGTCACCGACCTGGATACGGTTGACCCGTACGACGCCATGCTGGCCGACTACGCCTTCACGTTCCTCACCTACACCTCCGATGTTCCCCCGATTGTCGTCAGCGCGCTGCCGGCTAATGGCTCCACCGGCGTGAGCGTCAACGCCAACCTGACGGTCGGCTTTTCCGAGCCGGTCACCGCGTCCCCTGGCTTTTTCAA
Organism: Anaerolineaceae bacterium; assembly: GCA_034428975.1. GTDB lineage: Bacteria > Chloroflexota > Anaerolineae > Anaerolineales > Anaerolineaceae > DAOUGY01. Next base: position 1,429 of record DAOUGY010000320.1, read on the forward strand.
CATCTCCTGCGCCAGTTCGGGCACGCACACCGGCGTCGCCAGCACGAGCGATTCGACCGTCTATACCATCAATCCGGACGTCGATTTTGCATCGGGCGAGCTGTGCACGGTCACGCTGGAGAACACGCTGATCACCGACCAGGGCCCGCTGACTCAAATGAT
>DAOUGY010000321.1:0-8474 GCA_034428975.1 Anaerolineaceae bacterium
TACCCGGCGGGTGAGGGCGAACGAGCGTGAAGGATGTTGGGCGAAAGGTGTTGTGAATGGACTCCATTATCTATGTCGGGATTGGATTGGTTTTGGTGGGTTTTGTTGTCTGGCTGGGGCTGAACATTGCCCCGCGCCCGTTTTCTTTACCACAACTGGCGGGTTTTGCCCGCGATGCGAAACCGCTGCCAGGCGGGCTGCCGGCGCCCGTCGGGCGGTTTTACCGCCAGACGTACGGAGAGAGCGTGCCGGTGATCGATACGGTGGCGGTCGCCGGGCGGGGACGCATCCGGCCTTTCGGCGTTTGGCTGCCGACGCGCTTTGTGATGGTGCACAACACCGGGCGCGATTACCGCCATTATTTTGAGGCCACGTTCTTTGGCGTGCCGTTTCTGAAGGTCAACGAAGGCTATGTGGACGGCAAGAGCTTTTTTGAAAGCCCGATGGGCACCTATCATGACGACCCCAACACCAATCAGGGCGCCAACCTGGCGTTGTGGGCCGAGGGCGGCTGGTTTCCGGCGCTGTGGGTGACGGATGCGCGCGTGCGCTGGCAGGCGGTGGACGACCGCACCGCGATCCTGTTCGTGCCCTACCTGGACGGAGAAGAGAGTTTCGTGGTGCGTTTTAATCCACAAACCGGCAAGGTGGATTTAATGGAAGCGATGCGCTTCAAGCAGCCGGGCGATGTGAACAAAGTGCTGTGGTTGACGAACGAATTGGCGACGAAGCAGGGGGCGGTGTCGTATGCCACCTGGCTGGATGCCGGCAAACCCTGGGCCGAGTTGCGCCCGGAAACGATGCGCTTCAATGTGGATGTGAGCGAGTATATCCGCGCGCGCGGGAATTGACGGCTTTGTGAAGCAAGCGCCCGCTCTGCCGGAAAACCCGAAGACGAGTTTGGCGCGCGGGACGGATGGGATGAGTGCCTGCGGGCGCCGCCGCCGAACTCTGGCGGAACGGCGGTTTAATGGAAGGACAGGGCGGCAGGAACTTTCCCTGACGCGGAACATCTGACGGATGGTTTTCAGCTCCCCCGGCGGAATTTGCCGGGGGAGGTTTTTTGTTGGCGGATCTTCGTTTGCACGACGCCCGCTGGTTGGATTCAAATGCGTGGAGGGTCGAGCGGCAAAGCCGATTTCAGCGGGCGTGGTTGGGCGGCGGGTGGGCAATTCCCCTGCAGTTATCTGACCCAGATCATGGAAGGATACCCCCGGCGGCGGTATCCTTTGACCAACAAACCAAACGAAAGGAAATTTGAAATGAAAACCATTTTACGCAGCAAAGAATTGACCTGCCCCTCTTGCATCGCCAAGATCGAAAAAGCCCTCACCGCCATGGACGGCGTGGAGACCGCCAAAGTATTCTTCAACAGCGGCAAGATCGAAGTCCAGCACAACCCCGCGCAGGTTAAGGGGGAAGATCTGGAAAAGGCCATTCGCGCCATCGGTTACGAAGCCCGCGTTTCTCAGATCTAGTCAAGCCAAAACAAAGGAGAGCCGTCATGAGCATGAATTCTGTAAAACGCTGGATTGAAGATCCGAAAATGCGCCGGCAAGCCCTGACCCTGCTCAGCGGCGGCCTGATTCTCCTCAGCCTGGCTGCCCGGTATGCCGCCGGGCAGCCGGCGGCGGCCGACGGCCTGTTGGCCGTCGCTGCTGTTGTGGCCGGCGTGGATATTGTGGTGCGCGCCTGGGCCAACTTGCGCAACAAGGCATTCAGCATCGAATTGCTGGTCAGCATTGCCTTTATCGGCGCGCTGTTCATTGGAGAATTTTGGGAAGCCGCCGCGGTGACTTTCCTGTTCATCTTCGGCGCTTACCTGGAAGCGCGCACGTTGAGCAAGACGCGCGAAGTACTCGGTCAACTGCTGGACCTGGCTCCCACAACCGCCGTCGTATTGCGCGGCGGGCAACAGGTGGAAGTGCTGGCCAGCGAGGTGGAGCAGGGCGAAGTCATTTGGATCAAACCCGGCGCGAAAGTTCCGGTGGATGGGCAGGTGCTGGATGGCTTTTCGGCTGTGGACGAGAGCGCCATCACTGGCGAGCCGATTCCTGAAGAGAAGAGCAGGGGTGACGCCGTCTATGCGGGGACGCTCAACCAGAACGGAACGCTCAAAGTGCGCGCCACGGGCGTAGGCGCCGACACCACCCTGGCGCGCATCATTGCGCGGGTTGAAGAGGCCCAGGACGAGAAGGCTCCGACCCAACGCTTCATCGAGCGCTTTGCCCGCTGGTACACACCCTTTATCATCGTGTTGAGCATTGGCGCTTATGTGTTCACGCGCGACATCGAACTGGCCTTAACGCTGCTGGTGATCGGCTGCCCGGGCGCGCTGGTCATTTCCACACCGGTCTCGATCGTGGCCGGCATTGGGCGGGCGGCGAAGAAGGGTATTCTCATCAAGGGCGGCGAGTACCTGGAAAATGCCGGCAAGATCAGCGCTGTGGCGCTGGATAAAACCGGCACACTCACGGAAGGCAAACCGCGCCTGATCGACATCGAGGTTCTTCAGTCTCAGCCTGTGCCGGCGGGCATGGAAGGCGCGGCGGATGGGCGCAAAGGCGGTTGGGATGCCGGGCAGCGGCATGTGCTGCGCTGGGCGGGGATTGCAGAAACGCTTTCCGAGCACCCGCTGGCGCGCCCGATTTTGTCCGAAGCTTCGCGCACCGAAATACTGCCCGAACCGCAGAACTTCCAAATGTTGACCGGGCGCGGCGTGACCGCCGAATACCAGGGGCAGCGGATCGCGGTGGGCACGCTTGACCTGATGGACAACCTGGGGGTATCCGTTTCCCCGGAGGCGGAGCGCCGGATGACGGAGTTGAAATTGGCTGGCAAGACGGCCGTGATGGTCGCGTTGGATCAGGAGGCCATCGGCATCCTCGGCATTGCCGACATGCTTCGGGATAACGCGGCCGAGATGGTGCGCGAACTTAAGCTCAGCGGCGTGAAACGGGTGCTGATGCTGACCGGTGATGACCGCCGCACAGCCGAAGCGATTGCCGCCCGGGCCGGCATTGACGAAGTGCATGCCGATTTGCTGCCCGATGATAAGCTGAACATCATCCGACAGCTTAAAGAAGAGGGCAACGTGGTTGCCATGACCGGCGATGGGATCAACGATGCGCCGGCGCTGGCAGCGGCCGACATCGGGATCGCCATGGGCGCGGCTGGAACGGGCATCGCCATCGAAACGGCCGACATCGCTTTGATGGCCGATGACCTGATGAAGATCTCGCAGGCGATTGCGCTGTCGAAATCAACCCTGCGCAACATTCGCCAAAACGTGGTGATTGCGCTGCTGACGGTCAGCCTGTTGCTGGCAGGCGTGTTGTTGGGCCAGGTGCACATGGCCGGGGGGATGTTGGTGCATCAGATTTCGGTACTGGTCGTGATCATCAACGGTATGCGGTTGTTGAGAGCCTAGGCAACAAATCCCAGGCGGAACGTCTCGTTGGAGGCGTTCCGCCTTTTTTGTATTCCGGGTACCGGCGCCCGGCGGCCGGTGGTGTGCGGCGCGCGGGGTTGCCGGTTTGCGCGGCCGGGACGGGCTGGTAGCAAGAAAATACGCAGGATTTATTTTGTCTATCCGCTGATTGGGGGAGGTGAGGCTAGATTATGAATAAAAAAAGAGTGAGTTTTATCCATTGACACAGATATCTGCAATATGTAAACTAATAGCAATTGCTTTAAATGTCTTACAACCCAATCATATGAGCAATCGATAACTGCCGCCCGACAATTCAATACCGGTTATTGAATTAAAAAGGAGCAAACATGAACGATAAACGTCTTCTTATCAGGGGGGGGACTGTTGTCAGTGACTCTTGCGTATCGGCAAGTGATCTATATGTCCAGTCAGGTCGCGTCAAAGCGCAAGGCGCTCCGGGCAGTTTTGACTCGGAAACCTTTGACGAAGTGATTGACGCGACGGGCATGCTGGTTTTGCCCGGATTGGTTGACCCGCATGTCCACTTCGATTCGCCATTCATGGGCAGCATCACGATCCATGATTTTGCCACCGGTTCGGTTGCGGCAGCGTTTGGCGGCGTGACGACGGTGGTCAGTTTCACCACGCAGGGCAAGGGCGAATCGATCCTCGCGAACATCGAGCAGACCAACCGGGCGGCCGAAATGCAGTCGGTGATCGATTGGAGCTACCACGGGATCGTGCTGGATGCCAACGAATCAACCCTGGCTGAGATCCCCGAGCTGGTGAAAGCCGGGTTCCCTACATTTAAATGCTTCACCACGTACAAGTCATCCAATCGTTTGGTGGATGATGCCGCTTTTCTGGCGCTGCTCAAGGCTTCGGCCGAAAACAATGCCATGCTGATGGTGCACGCCGAGTGCGATTCAATTTTGGAACACAGCCTCGAAAACGTGCTGAAAACCCCTAACGCCTGGATCAACCATGCCAAGGCCCGGCCGGCTTCCGCCGAGTACGTGCAGATTGCCCGTATCATCGATTTGATGAAGGAAGAGGTCGCTCCGGTTTATATCGTGCACACGTCCACGCGCGAGAGCATGGGCATCATCCAGAAGGCGATCGACCAGGGACTGCCCATCCACAGCGAAACCTGCACGCATTATCTGGTGATTACCGAAGATGAAATGACCCGGGAAAACGGCTTCCAGTTCATTTGCAGCCCGCCGCTGCGCACCAAAGCCGATAACGAGGTGCTTTGGAAGGCCGTCACCAACGGGCCGCTGGAGATCGTTTCATCCGATGATGCCATGCTGCCGACCCACGACCGCATTCGCCTGGGCGAAGGCAAATTTGAGAAGGTTCCGCCAGGCTTGCCGGGGGTGGAACCGCGCCTGGCGGTGCTTTATTCCGAGGGCGTGGCCAAGGGGCGCATCAACCTGCCGCGCCTGGTGGCTCTGACGGCAACCAACCCGGCCAAGCTGTTCGGCATGTTCCCGCAGAAAGGTCACCTGGGCATTGGCGCGGATGCGGATGTGGTGATTTTTGACCCGAACCAAAAATCGACCCTTTCGGGGGCAACGCACCACATGAACACCGACTTTTCGCCGTTTGAGGGTCTGGAAGTGACCGGCGGCATCCGCAGCGTTCTGCTGCGCGGCGAATATCTGGTTCGCGATGGCGAACTGGTTGGCAAACCCGGAACGGGGCAGGTGGTTCGAAGACACCTCGACCCGGCCTGGCTGAAGCGAAGCTGACGCCTTAAAGGCAGGAGCGCCGGACTTGAGGCGCCACCTGATTTAGAGTGGACTTTTCGGATAAGCATCGGGAGGACCCCTGTCAACCCCCGGTGCGCTTGGAGAAACGAACGTCTCCGAGGCTTACTCATGAGAATCGAATGGGGTTAGGAAGAGCGAACCTCATGTCAATCATAGCCAACGAGAGAAAGGAGAGTCTGACGATACATAAAGGCAAGGTGAACAACAGATTTTGAACGAATCCGGATTGCCGATTTTGTATACTGTAGAGGAGAATAGAGAAATGAAGAAGTTCCGAATGATCTTTGCGTTGATGATCGTTTTGTCGATCGTTTTGGGCGCCTGCCAGCAGGCTCCTGCCGCCCCGGCCTCCACGGAAGCTGCGAAGACGAAGGTGGCGATGGTTCTGCCCGGTTTGAAGACCGATGAGGCTTTCAACCAGTACACCTACGAAGGTATGGTGCGCGCGGCCAAGGAATTTGGCTTCGAATATGCCTTCCGCGAAGAAGTGAAACAGGACGAACAGGTCGAAATCCTTCGCCAGTTTGCCCAGCAGGGTTACAACATCATCATCGGCCAGGGCGGTCAGTTCGGCGAAGCCCTGCAGACGGTGGCCAAGGAATTCCCCAATCAGAAGTTCGTCTTCAGCGTCGCGACCGACACGGGCGGCGTTCCCAACCTGACGGCTGCCACGGTGAGCTACAGCCATGCCGGTTACATCGCCGGTGTGATGGCCTGCCACATGACCAAGACCAACAAAGTCGCCATGGTGACGGGCGAATGGTACGACCCCCACAAACAGATGCTGGCGAGCTTTGAAAAGGGCGCCCAGACCTGCGGCAAGGAAGTTAAAGTGAGCTCGGTCGCCACGGGTTCGTGGTCCGATGTCAACAAGGCCCGCGAAGCGTCGCTGGCTTTGATCGCCGACGGCAACGACGTGCTCTTCCCCTGCCTCGACTCGGCCTTCGTGGGCGTTTTGACCGCCGCGCAGGATTCGAAGGACGTGCTGGTGGTTGGCGCCGTGATCGACATGGCCCCCATCGCTCCTGAGGTTGTGGTTGGCAGTGTTGTGTTCAACTGGAATGAGCTGGGCTATCAGGAAGCCGCCGGCAAACTGCTGGATGGCAAATCCCATGTCCTGGGCATGGCCGAAAACGGTATCCAGGTTGTGACCAATGAACTGCTCTCCGCCGAGGGCAAGACGGCTGTGGACGCGGCCGTGGAAGCGATCAAGGGCGGTAAGGTCGATATCGCCCCGTAAAACCGGGTTGGTAAGCTATTTTGCCGTGGGTGACGCACAAGCGTCACCCACGGCAATTGAAATGGATCCACCGGTCGATGATTTGGACCGGCTCCGGGTAGAAACGGGTGTTGAACAGCTAGCGGTGTGTTATTGTGCTCGAAAAGGCATGGGCGTTTGCGATTTGCCAACCCCATAAACAAAACAGCGGCCCCGCACTCATTCCCATCTTTGCATTGCAATGAAAATTACGGGTTGGAACTGGATATTTTTGTGCTCTCACGATGACAGGATGGCCGCCCCCCATCATTCAGGCCATCAAAACCCAAAACTGAATCTTTGTCCGTCTGGCGAGCGACACGCGGCTTTCATTGATTTGTAGAGGCTCAAGACGGGCTAGACAATCCAAACGTGCCTGTGGCAAGTAAAGGATGTCCTTATGGCGATTAACGAAGAACTTGCATTACGTATGGAGGGGATCACAAAACGCTTTCCCGGTGTTCTGGCCAACGATCGAATCAGCCTGGATTGCCGGAAAGGCGAGGTGCTCGGGCTGCTGGGGGAGAACGGCGCCGGCAAGACGACCCTGATGAATATCCTGTATGGGCTTCATCAGCCAGACAGCGGTCAGATCTACATCAACGGCGAAGCCGTGAAGATCGAGACGCCCGCGAAGGCCATTCAACTGGGGATCGGCATGGTTCACCAGCACTTCAAACTGGTGGAAGCGCTGACCGCGTTGGAAAATGTGATTCTGGGCATGCCTTTGGAGCACCCCCCCAGGTTGGATCTTGCGCCGGCCCGCGCCCGCTTGATGAAGCTGTGCGATGAGTATGGCCTGCATGTGGACCCCTCGACCGAGGTGTGGCGCATGCCGGTGGGCAAGCGGCAGTGGTTGGAGATCCTCAAAGCCCTGTACCGCGATGCCAAATTGCTGGTGCTCGACGAGCCTTCCGCGGTGCTGACGCCGGCCGAAAGCGAACAGCTTTTCAAAGCCATCCGCAAGTTGACGTCCGAAGGGCGCTCGGTCATTTTCATCAGCCATAAATTGGGCGAGGTATTGGAAGTGACCGACCGCGTCACCGTCATTCGCGACGGTCATGTGGTCGGCACGGTGCAGACCAAAGAAGCCACCACCCGCGAGCTGGGCCGCCTGATGGTCGGCCGCACGATCACGATGGACCGCAAAACGCGGCCGGCGGCCGCCGAAAAACAGCCGGTGCTGGTGATGGAAAACGTGAGCGCCAATGACGATCGCGGCCTGCCGGCGTTGAAGAATTTCAGCCTGACGGTGAATGCCGGCGAGATCGTCGGCGTGGCGGGCGTGGACGGCAATGGACAGCGCGAGCTGGCCGAATGCATCGTCGGCCTGCGCAAACGCACCGAGGGAACGATCCGCATTCAGGATCGCGTGGTGAATCGCGTGATGGACGACCCGTCCTTTGTCGGCTATATCCCTGAAGACCGACACCGCACGGGCCTGGTGTTGGACCTGACCGTCGCCGAGAACCTCATCATGAAAGATTACGCCAAACCGCCGTTCACCCGGCGCGGCATTCTCCGGTACAAAGCCATTCGCTCGCACGCGCGCAGTCAGATCAAGAACTACGACATCCGCACGGCCTCCAGCGAAGTGCAGGCCCGCACCCTGTCGGGCGGCAATCAGCAGAAGATTGTTGTGGCGCGCGAGCTGAACGAAAAGCCGGCGCTGGTGATTGCCTCACAGGCGACACGCGGCCTCGACCTGGGCGCGGTGGAAGGCGTGCATGACACCCTGCTGCGCGAGCGCAATCGCGGCGCGGCGGTGCTGTTCATCTCGACGGAACTGACCGAGGTCATGTCCCTCAGCGATCGCATTATTGTGCTGTTCCGCGGACAGTTGATGGGCGAAGTCGACGGTGAAGGGGCGGATGTTTCAACGATTGGTCAGATGATGCTGGGTCAAGCCTCGGAGGCGGCGGCATAATGAATACGAAAAAACGTCCAGAATTCATTAACTTTCCAGGGCTTGGCGAGCTGGCGCTTTCCGGCGCGCGGCCGCTGATCG
>DAOUGY010000322.1:0-14398 GCA_034428975.1 Anaerolineaceae bacterium
GCAGGGGATTGCGGACCTGCGGATGGGCTCTCAGGTGATTGTGCGAGAAGCGCAAAAGGCGGTCTTCTTCCGCGATGGACACGCGCTGGATGTGCTGGGCCCGGGGCGGCACACGATTGCCACGGCGAACGTTCCGCTGCTGACCAGCTTGCTGGGCACGGCGTTCAATAACCGCACGCCGTTCACCGCCGAAGTGTATTATGTTTCGATGAAAGAGTTCGCCAACCGAGGTTGGGGCACCCCGCAGCCGATTTTGGTGCGCAACCCGGGCATGGGGTTGGGTGTGGCTTTATTGCAGGGCTACGGCTCGTACAGCTTCGCGGTGAACGATGCCCAGCAGGTGGTGACGCAATTGGTGGGCGCGCAGGGCATTTATCGCATGACGGAAATCGAAAACCGTCTGCGCAATATGCTGCTTTCCAAGTTGCAGGATCTGCTGGCCGAAACCGCCGCCAAGCACAGCGTGGCGGAACTGATCGGCCTGACGGAAGAAATCAACGCCGGCGTGCGCGCCAAAGCGCAGGATGACTTCCTGGCCATTGGTCTGACACTCAAATCCTTCTACGTGGCCAGCCTCAAGCCGTCCGAAAAGTCGGCCGAGGAATTGCGCCAGATGGGTATGCTGGATATGCAGACCTATACCCAGCTGCAGGCAGCGGATGCGCTGCGTGACGCGGCGCAGAACCAGAGCGGCGGTGCCGGCCTGACGGCGGGCATTGGCGCCGGCATGGGCTTGGGCGGTGTAATTTCCCAATCGCTGCAGGGCATGACCGGACAGCAGCAGCAGGCGCAACCAGCGCAAACGGCGGGCAGCACTCCAGCCGCGGCGGGCATCCCCTCGGTGATGACACCGGCCGAAGCGGCGGGTATTCTGCGCGTCTCGGAAGAGGATGTGGTCGCGGCCATCAACGCGGGCGATCTGAAAGCGCGCAAGATAGGCAGCGCCTTCCGCATCAGCAAAGAGGCTCTGGAAGAATTCCTGAAGGGCTAAAAATCACACAACGGAAAGGCCCGGCGTTCGCGTCGGGCTTTTTTGTTCGTAATTGGTAATTTTCGCGGGAGGGCGCGGAATCCCGGCATGGTATAATGATTCAGGCAATGGTTGGCAACCTTTGGTACGGGGAATTGACATGAAACTGCATGAATATCAGTCGAAGGCGATTTTCTCCAAGTTTGGGGTTCCCATTCCTCGCGGGCGTATTGCCGGCACAGCCGGCGAAGCGCGCCAGATTGCCGAGGAATTGGGCGGTCGGGTTGTCATCAAATCACAGGTGCTGGTGGGGGGGCGTGGAAAGGCCGGCGGTATTCGGCTGGTGAAGACGCCGGAAGAGGCGGAAGACCAGGCCACGCACATCCTGGGTATGGAGATCAAGGGGCTGCCGGTGCGCCGCGTGTTGGTGGACGAAGCCGTCAGTATTGTGAAAGAAATCTACCTGGGCATCACCAACGATCGGGCCTCACGCCGGCCGGTGATGATTGCCTCGGCCGCGGGCGGCGTGGATATTGAAGAGGTCGCCCAACATTCTCCCGAAAAAATCATTAAAGTTTTAATCGATCCGTTGTTGGGCCTGCGCGATTATCAAACGCGCGACTTGGCGGTGAGCATAGACCTGCCTCGCGCTTTTTGGAAACAGTTCACCGAAATTTCACATGCGCTGTGGCGCGCCTACCGCGATTATGATGCCTCGCTGGCGGAGATCAACCCGTTGGTGATCACAGCGGATAACCGCCTGCTGGCGCTGGACGGCAAGATGGTGGTGGATGACAACGCGCTCTTCCGTCACTCCGACATTGCCGAAATGCGCGATAACGATGTGGAAGCCCCGGCTGAAATTGAAGCCCGCAAGTACGGCGTGACGTTCATCAAGCTGGACGGCAACATCGGCTGCATGGTCAACGGCGCCGGGCTGGCGATGGCCACCATGGATATCATCAAATTATCTGGCGGTGAACCGGCCAATTTCCTGGATATCGGCGGCGGCGCCAGCGCGGAAAAAGTGGCAGCGGCCTTGCGCGTGATTCTCTCCGACCCCAATGTGCAAGTGGTGCTGGTTAACATTTTTGGCGGGATCACGCGCTGTGATGAGGTGGCGCGCGGCATTTTATCCGCCATGCATGAGGTTAAGCCGCGCGTGCCGATGGTGGTGCGCCTGGTGGGCACCAATTACGAAGAGGGCCGCCGCATTCTGGCGGATGCTAATTTGTTGACGGCGGAAACACTGGTGGAAGCAGCGGAAAAAGCGGTTTCTGTGGCGCGGGGAGGTTGAGATGAGCATCCTGATCAACAAGAACACACGCGTGCTGGTTCAGGGCGTCACCGGAAACGAAGGTCTGTTCCATACCCAGCAGATGCTCCAATATGGCACCACCGTGGTGGGCGGTATTACCCCCGGCAAAGGCGGCGAATGGGTGTTGAACGGCAAAGTACCGGTCTTTGATTCGGTCAAATTGGCGACCGAAGTGACCGGCGCCAATTGCTCGGTGATATTTGTGCCGGCGCGCTTTGCGCCGGATGCGATTTTTGAAGCGGCGGATGCCGGCATTCCGTTGATTGTGTGCATCACGGAAGGCATTCCGGTGCAGGATATGATGCGCGTGCGTAGTTACATCGATCAAAAGGGCGTGCGCCTGGTGGGGCCAAATTGCCCCGGTTTGTTGACGCCCGGTGAAAGCAAGGTGGGTATCATCCCCGGTAATATTGCCGTGCCAGGCAACGTGGGCGTGGTTTCCCGATCGGGCACGCTGACGTATGAAGTGCTGTACGCGCTCAAGCAACGCGACAAGGGCGCCAGCACGTGTGTGGGCATCGGAGGCGACCCGGTCAACGGGACCAACTTTATCGACGTGCTGGGGTTGTTTGAAGCCGACCCGCACACCGACAGCGTGGTGCTGATCGGTGAGATTGGTGGCAATGACGAAGAGCGTGCCGCCGAGTACATCTCGCGCGAGATGACCAAACCGGTGGTGGCGTTCATTGCCGGGCAAAGCGCGCCGCCCGGTAAACGCATGGGGCATGCCGGGGCCATCATCGAAGGCGGCTCGGGCGCTGCCGAAGATAAAATCCGTGCATTACAAAATGTGGGGGTGCGGATTGCACGGCACCCCGAAGAAGTCGCCGATTTACTAATGGGTTGATTGGCGGAATTGGGAAAATAAACGAGGCGCAAATTGATCTTTTGCGCCTCTGTTTTATTTTGTGGAAAATGATTACGAACGGTTGCTCAAATAGGTCACGGCGTCGCCGACGGTGGTGATCTTCTGGGCATCTTCGTCCGAAATGGCCACGCCAAATTTCTCGCTCAATCCGTCAATGAGGAAGAACAGGTCCATCGAATCGGCTTTGAGGTCTTCCACAAAGCGCGTCTCGGGTTTGACATCGCTCTCATCGACCTTGAGGACCTCGACGATCACCGCTTTCACGCCCTCGAAAACATCGCTCATGTTACAGCCTCCTGCTGGGTGATAAAAAGATATATGAATTGTACTTTGCCCGGTCAATCTGTCAAGGCTGGTAAATTCCACACTTTTGCGACCGCCGTCCTCCAGGTTGGACAGGTGGTTGCGAATGCGGCAAGAATGGATATACTAAAGCCATCTGAAGCCCTTCTCTTACAGGACCAGTGGATGAGTGACGAGTCTCTGACCAACCGAAAAGCCGATCATATTCGCATCAATCTGGAAGAGGATGTGCAGTCCGGTTTAACCAACGGCCTGGAGGCCTATCGTTTTGTGCATCAGGCGCTGCCGGAGCTGAATCTGGAAAATGTGGATTTAAGCGTTAACTTTCTGGGAAAAAAACTCGCGGCGCCGCTGCTGATTTCGTCGATGACGGGTGGCACAGCCCGCGCCGGGCAAATCAACCGTACGCTGGCGGCTGCAGCGCAGAAGACTGGCATTGCCATGGGATTGGGCTCGCAGCGCGCCGCGATTGAACATCCGGAACAGGCGGACTCGTTCCGCGTGCGGGATGTGGCCCCGGATATCCTGCTGTTTGCCAACCTGGGGGCCGTTCAGCTCAATTATGCCTACACGGTGGACCATTGTCGCCGCGCGGTGGAGATGATCGAAGCTGACGCGTTGATTTTGCATTTCAATGCGCTGCAGGAAGCGCTGCAACCGGAAGGCGATACCCGTTTCGGCGGGCTGCTGCACAAGGTGGAAGCCGTCTGCCGGGCGATGCCGGTGCCGGTGATTGCCAAGGAAGTGGGCTGGGGTTTTTCAGAAGAGGCGGCGCGCTCGCTGGCTTCGGCCGGGGTCGCGGCGATAGACGTGGCTGGAGCCGGCGGCACATCCTGGTCGCAGGTGGAAATGTTCCGGCACAGCGACGAGGCCTTGCGGCGCGTCGCGGCGGCGTTTCGCGGTTGGGGCATACCCACGGCCGAATCGATTCGCATGGTGCGAGCCGGCGCCCCCGGAGTGGCGGTGATCGCTTCGGGCGGGCTGCGCGACGGTTTGGATGTGGCCAAGTGCGTCGCGTTGGGCGCGTCCCTGGGCGGATTGGCCGGACCGTTCTTGAAGGCGGCGGTGGATGGGGTGGATGCAGTGACGGCGAAGATTGATGAGTTGACGCGCGAGTTGCGCGTGTGCATGTTTGCCGCCGGTGCGGCGAATATGGTTGCGCTGCAGGCAACCCGCCTGGTGAAAGCAGGGTGAGGACGCGATGAGTTTAGCGAAGGTCATGCAGGACATGCTGCCGGCGGTGGAATCGGAACTGCGAACCGCGGTGGACGGCGCCATGCGCCCGGAATATCGCGCGGTGCGCGATATGATGGCGTATGCCATGGGCTGGGAAGGAGACGGCAGCGGCGAGGAAGCGCGCGGCAAACGGGTTCGCCCGCTGCTGGTGCTGCTTTCAACCGGGGCGGCTGGCGGCGACTGGTGCAAAGCCCTGCCTGCGGCAGCGGCGGTGGAATTGATTCACAATTTTTCGTTGATTCATGATGATATTGAAGATGAAAGCACACTGCGTCGCGGACGGCCAACGGTGTGGGTGAAGTGGGGCCGGGCGCAGGCGATCAACGCCGGTGATGCCATGTTTGCCGCCGCGCACCTGACGGCGTTGCGGTTGGCGGAGACCATTGGCGTTTCCGAGGGACTGTCGGCGGCAGAGCTGTTGCAGCGAACGAGCCTACTGCTGACAGGTGGGCAGTACCTGGACATGGCCTATGAACAGCGTACCAACCTGACGGTGGAGGATTACTGGCCAATGGTGGGCGGAAAAACCGCCGCATTGTTGGCCTGCTGCACACAGTTGGGAGCGCTTTCGGCACGGGTGGACACAGATCGCCAGAAACGTTTTTATCAGTTTGGCTGGTCGTTGGGGCTGGCGTTTCAGGCCTATGATGACATTTTAGGCATCTGGGGGGATGCGCAGGAGACCGGCAAGTCGATCGAAAGCGATTTGGTGAGCGGGAAGAAGAGCCTGCCGGTGCTGTACGGGTTGTCTCTCAATGGGGATTTTGCGCAGCGTTGGCGGCAAGGCGCCATTCCGCCGGCGGACGTGGCGGCAACCGCCGAACTGCTGCGGCGGGAAGGTGGGTTGGAGTTTACCATGCAGGCGGCTGAAAACCATACGCGCATGGCATTGCACGCACTGGACGACTGTGTTGTGGATGTGCCAATGGGCGCACGGCTGCGTGAGCTGGCGGATCGCCTGTTGGCGCGCAAGAAATAGGGCGTCGCGTGGTGATATAATCGATGACATACTTCCCCGGTATGCGGTAGTGGGTGCACACTTTGGGGCATTCGACAGGAGACACGAAACCCAAATGGATAATGACGATTCCCTTTATGAAGAAGCGGATCTGTTGATGGATAGCGAAATGGACCAGGACGCGATTCGTGTGTCTGTTGAGCAAATCCTGCGCGCCGTGGGAGAAGATCCGCAGCGCGAAGGATTGCTGCGCACTCCCGATCGCGTGGCGCGTGCCTATGGGGAGCTGTTGGCGGGCTATCGCACCGACCCGGTGGCGTTGGTGAACGACGCATTATTTGAAGTGGAATACGATGAAATGGTGATTGTGCGGGATATTGAGTTTTACAGCCTGTGCGAACATCATATGCTGCCGTTCATCGGTCGCGCGCATGTGGCGTACATCCCCAGCGGGAGAGTGATCGGGCTGTCGAAGATTCCGCGCGTAGTGGATATGTTTGCGCGCCGCCTTCAGGTGCAAGAGCGCATGACGCGCCAGATTGCGGATTTCATCAATGAACTTCTGCACCCGCAAGGCGTGGCGGTGGTGGTGGAAGCGCTGCACCTGTGTTCGATGATGCGTGGGGTGCGCAAGCATGATTCGCGCATGTCGACCAGCGCCATGTTGGGCTCGTTCCGCACCGATCTGGCGCAGCGCATGGAATTCCTGGACAGTATTTCGCGCAGCGCAGAACCACTGCACTTCTAGCGCGGCATCCAACGCAACAATCGCCTTTCACCTCTGCGCTTTTGGCAAAAGAAGCGTAGAGGTGAAATTTGTTTTTGGGGTCGGCACCGGTTCAAGTGGCGGGTGGAAGCTGCAGAACAATATCCGGTCGGCGGTGCGCCGGGGATTGCCTGCACAGGCGTTCGGCCAATTGCGCCAACGACTCACCGGTGTGGGGATGGATGAGGTTGGGGAGCAGTTCGGCGAATGTGATTGCGAGGAAAGCCCGTTCCCACAAGGCGGGGTCGATCACTTCATCATCAAACAGAACAATATCCAAATCCATGGTGCGGGGCGCGTTCTTGTCATCGGTGCGAACGCGCCCCATTTTTTCTTCCAACGGGCGTAAAAGTGAATATTTCAGGGCCGGTGCATCCAGTTCGGTTTCCAGTAGCACAGCCAGGTTGAGGAAATCCGGTCCGGCGGCACCCACGGCGACCGTTTGCCAGACAGAGGACACCGCCAGCAGGCGCGCATTTTGCGCAAGCAAGGTGATGGCTTGCCGGACGTGCTGTTCGGGATCAATGTTAGAGCCAATGGTCAGGTAGGCCCGATGCATGGCAAAACTCCCATTCTACCGGGGGCGAATTCCCACGGATCCAGGGTGGAGCGATGGATTATTCGCGGTGGCGTTCGATTTCCACGCCCACAGAGCGTGAGAACCGTACCGCGCCCGGCTTTTCCACGCGCACGCGCACGCTCTGCACGCCCTGGTCCTCCAGGATCAACGCGGCAATATCCGCCGCCAGAGCTTCGACGGTGTAGCGCGCGGCTTTTTCGACGTAGGCGTACACTTTTTTCGCCACCGTGCGGTAACTGACGAGATCGTTGATGTTGTCGGTTTGCGCGCCTTTGCGTGTATCCGTAAAGAGTGTGATGTTGATCAAAATGTCCTGCGGGTTTTCACGCTCCCGTTCGGTTACGCCGATCACGCCGCGCACCAGCAAATCCTTGATAAATACCTGATCCATGCTCGCTCCTTGGGTTAGATGAGATGGCGGCCGCCATCCAGATGAATGATTTCGCCGGTGATGTATTCCGGCCCGCCCAACAAAAACAGGGCGCTATCGGTCACTTCCTGCATGGTTGCCCAGCGGGCGGCGGGTACTTGCTGCAACACACCCGAGGGATCGCTGCCATCGGCCGGAGGTAAGATGGCCCCCAACGCCAGTCCGTTGACCTGAATGCGCGGCGCCAGAGCCGCGGCCAGCGATTGCGTCATGGCGGCCAGGGCGGCTTTACTGACGGTGTAGGGAAAATGATCCGGGCCGGGACGCAGCGCACGCCAATCAAGGATGTTGAGAATACGACCGTTAACATCAACGGGCAGGCGCGCCGAAAAAGCCTGGCTGAGCAGAAACGGGGCGGTAAGGTTGATATCCAAATGGCGCTGAAAATCGGACAGGGTGGTATGGGCCAGATCGAGATTCTCAAAAATCGCGGCGGAATTCACCAGTCCGTCAAACGGGTGGAGGGCAAAGGCACGATCCACCAGTGAGGCGACGGTGGACAGGTCGGCGAGATCCTGTTGAATCACCCAGGCCTGGCGGCCTGCAGCGCACACCTGATCCGCAACCGAACCGGCTTCGGCGGGCGAATGCCCGTGATGAAGGATGACATCCGCGCCGGCGCGTGCCGCCGCCAGGGCCAATTCACGCCCAATGCGGCGCGCCGCCCCGGTGATCAGCAGCGTGCGATCGGTTAAATTCATGGCAAATCCTCAACGACCGGCCCGGCAGCCATCGGCTGCCGCGTGGCGATCCGCTGGCGCATAAACAGGCTGACGGTTAGCACCAGCAGGCCGATGACCTGATTCTGGTGGAAGCGCCCCGCAATCCGAACACTATCGCCGCGAAAGGCATCCAGGAAGATGACTGCGCCGGCGGTGAAGGCGCAAAAGGCAAGGAAACGGTTGCCGGCCGGGCCGGAAGGGGCCGTCCAGGGGCGCAGCGCAAAGAATATTGCCGCGGCCGCCAGCGTTTCGTATACCTGGCTGGGATGGCGCAGCTCGCCCCACAGGGCAATGCTCCAGGGTAAATCGGCCGGTGCGCCGAAAGCGTCGCCGGATGCCAGATGCGCCAGACCGATAGTCACCGCCAGAACGGCGAAAGCGCCGGTGAGGATATCCAGTGTGTGCCAGAGCGGCATGTGCTTGCGTTGCAGGAAGATCAGCCCGCCAAGCGCGGCAACCAGCAGACCGGAGGGGGCATCGAGCATGGTGGGGGAGAAAGTGAACACGGATAGCCAGGAGCCTGCGAAGGCGTCGGGGTAACGCAGGACATAGGCCAGACGCGCCCCCAGCGCGCCGGTGATAATCATGAGAAACGCCAAATTGTATAAAACCGCCGGATCATCGCCCGCCTTGCGCGCGGCGCGTTCGGAGAGCATCAGGCCAAGCCACAGCCCGAGCAGCAGGAGCAGGCCGGGTGTTTGAATGGACAGCGGACCGAGTTGCAGGATGGGCAGCATCAGCGTTTCTCCCCGGTCAATTTCAGTGCCTGGGCGGTGAGGAAGGCTTCGCTCATCGGTCCGCCCACCGAAATATCCTGGATGACACCTTCGGAGTCGATGAAGAACGTGGTGGGCAAAGCGCGTACCTGGTATTTTTCCATCGCCACGCCGTCGAAATCGAATGCTACGGGCAGCGAGAGGTGATTTTCTGACAAGAATTGCGCGGCGGCATCCAGCGCATCCTGACTGGTGGCGTTGACTCCCACTACAATCAGATCTTTACCCTGAAATTGGGTGTGCACTTGCTGCAGCGCGGGCATTTCGGCGCGGCAGGGTGGACACCAACTGGCCCAAAAGTTCAGGATCACCGCGCTACCCCGAAGATCATTCAGCCGGATGGATTGCCCATCCATCGTCACCAGCGGAATATCGGGGGCAAGAAAACCTTTGCGCGGGGCCGGAATCCGCCCGCCGGTAGTTTCCACCCCGGCATAGGCCGTGTACGCCGTCCAGACGGCAGCCAGCAGGACGATAACAATCGAAACGAGGAATGAGTTTTTGGATACTCTCTGCATGGTTTAATGGTAAAGGGCGGCGATGGGAATGTCAAGACGCCGGATGGAGGAGAAATGAGCCAAATGTACTATTCAAGATCCACTTTGGCTTCTTGACAGGAAGAAATACGGCGCTATAATACAGTTACCCCACCCCCTGGGGGGGAGGGGTAAGGATGGTGAGATGAAGAATCCCGAAGTGATGAATCGTTTGAAGACCGCCGAAGGGCATCTGCGGGGTATTCAGCGCATGTTGGAAGAAGATGCCTATTGCATTGACGTCATCCGGCAGATTCAGGCGGTTACGTCCGCGCTGAACAAGGTCAGCACGACCATCCTGGAAGATCATCTCAACAGTTGCCTGATCACCGCGGTGCGCGGGGATGACCCGGCCGAACGAGAGCGGGTGCTGAAAGAAGTGGCCGAGATCTTTGATACGGCGACCAAGGTTTAACCATTTTAAAAGGAGTGAAGAATGTCGACGATTACCTATCATATCCCTGCAATTAGCTGCGGACATTGCGTCCATACCATCAAAACCGAATTGAGCGACCTGGAAGGCGTCAAAAAGGTCGAAGGCGATATCGCCCTGAAGCAGGTGGTGGTGGAGTATGAAGCACCAGCCACGCTTGAAACGATGGAGAAGCTGCTGGCGGAGATCAATTACCCGGTGGCCAAATAAGTTCGAAACCGGGGGCGCCGCGGCGCCCCCGTACTTTATCAGGTAGGTGAACATGGCTGAGAACAAGCAACTCATATTACCGGTTACCGGCATGACCTGTGCCAACTGCGTGGCGACCATCGAACGCAATTTGAAGAAGTTGGACGGCGTGGAAACCGCCGCGGTGAATTTGTCGTCTGAACGGGCGACGGTGACCTTTGACCCGGCCGTGCTGGGCTTGGACGACATCGTCAACCGGGTGCGGCGCGCGGGCTACAATGTGGCGGAAGGCGAAGCCGATTTGCTCATCCGGCGCATGACGGACGACAACGACGCGCGACGACTGGAAAAGGCGCTGGCGAAATTGGAAGGCGTGCAAAGCGTGCAGGTGAGCCTGACGACCGAACGCGCGCGCGTGCGCTATATCCCCACGCTGGTCAGCCAGGCGGATTTGCGCCGGGCAGTGAGCGCCGCCGGATTTGAAGCGGTGGAGCTGGGCGGGCAGGCCGAGGATGCCGAAGCGGCGGCGCGAGAGGCGGAAATCGCTCACCAGCGCCGGCTGCTCATCACTGGCGTACTCTTTACGCTGCCCCTGTTTATCCTTTCGATGGGGCGCGACTTTGGCCTGATTCCAATGACCATTGGTCATGCGCCCTGGATGAACTGGCTAATGCTGGCGCTGGCCACTCCGGTGCAGTTCTATGTCGGCCGCCAATATTATGAAGGCGCGTACAAGGCGCTGCGCGGCGGCTCGGCCAACATGGATGTGCTGGTTGCGCTGGGTTCTTCCGTGGCCTATTTTTACTCGCTTCCGATCGTGTTTGGCTGGCTGCCCGGTCATCTCTACCTGGAAACGGCCGCAGTGATCATCACGTTGATCCGTCTGGGCAAATTCCTGGAAGCACGCGCCAAGGGACGCACCAGTGAGGCCATTAAGAAGCTGATGGGGCTGAGGGCGCGTACTGCGCGCGTGCTGCGCCACGGGGAAGAAACGGATATCCCCGTGGATGACGTGCTGGTGGGTGATGTGGTGCTGGTGCGACCGGGTGAGAAAATTCCGGTGGATGGCGTTGTGATCGAAGGACGCACCGCCGTGGACGAATCGATGCTCACCGGCGAATCACTGCCGGTGGATAAAGCCCCAGGCGACAATGTGACCGGCGCAACACTCAACAAACACGGCATGATTCGTTTTGAGGCCACCCGCGTAGGGCGAGAAACCGCTCTGGCGCAGATCATTCGCCTGGTGGAAGAAGCGCAGGGTAGCAAAGCGCCCATTCAGAAATTGGCCGACCAGGTCTCGGCGGTGTTTGTACCGGTGGTGATCGGTATCGCCGCCCTGACCTTCCTCGGCTGGCTGTTGTTGGGTCCGGCGCTGCCGATCAACGCGGATGTCAATGAGGTCACCCGCGCGCTGATCGTGATGGTGGCCGTTCTGGTGATTGCCTGCCCGTGCGCCATGGGTCTGGCTACTCCAACCGCCATTATGGTAGGCGCGGGCAAGGGCGCCGAGAACGGCATTCTGTTTCGTTCGAGCGAAGGGCTGGAGCGCGCCGGGCGCGTGCGCCAGATTGTGTTGGACAAGACCGGCACGCTGACGCGCGGCCAACCGGCGGTGACCGAAATTGTTGTGGGCGAACTGGCCGGCGGCGAAACTGAATTGCTGCGTCTGGCTGCCTCGGTGGAAAAAGGCAGTGAACACCCGCTGGGTGAGGCGATTTTGGCTGAAGCCGGCAACCGCCAACTGCCGTTGAGCGATCCGCAGGGATTCGCGGCGCGGGCCGGCATGGGCGTCAGCGCCCAGGTGGACGGCCGGGATGTGGTCGTTGGCAACCTGCGCATGATGAATGAAAACGGTTTTGCCTTGAACGGGTTGGAAAACGCTGTGGAGCGCCTGCAGGCGCAAGCCAACACGGCCATGCTGGTGGCGGTGGACGGGACGGTGCGCGGCGTGATCGGCGTGGCCGACACGCTCAAAGAAGGTTCGAGCGAGGCGGTGCGCAAACTGCACGAAATGGGCCTGGAAGTGATCATGATTACCGGTGACAATCAGCGCACGGCCGAAGCCATTGCGAAACAGGTGGGCATCGATCGGGTGCTGGCTGATGTACTGCCGGACGGCAAAGCGGCCGAGGTCAAGAAACTGCAAGCGGCGGGCGGTGTGGTGGCCATGGTTGGCGACGGCATCAACGATGCGCCGGCGCTGGCTCAGGCCGACGTGGGCATCGCCATCGGCACTGGCACCGACGTGGCCATGGCGGCTGCCCCGGTGACGCTGATGAGCGGCGACCTGCGCGGCATTCCGCGCGCGGTGGCGCTGTCGCGGCGCACGCTGAGCACCATCAAGCAAAATCTGTTCTGGGCGTTTATTTACAACGTCATCCTCATTCCGGTTGCGGCTCTCGGGCTGCTCAACCCGATGCTGGCGGCCGGAGCGATGGCGTTCAGCAGCATCTTTGTGGTCAGCAACAGCCTGAGGCTGCGCAACATTCGCCTGTAGAAAACTGCGAGAAAACCCGACGGGGCGGCCATTGGTCGCCCCGTTGGCATTGGTCGTGTCCGGCGGATGGTAAAATAAGAGCATTGATCAAGGAATTGGATGGAGGGAACTATGCGTGTAGCTGTAGCTTGCGATCATGCCGGATTTATCCTGAAGGATACCGTTGTGGCTGCCGTGCGCGAAGCCGGACATGAGGTTTTGGATCTGGGTACGCACTCCGCCGAACGCGCAGATTACCCGGATTTCGCCGAGGCAGCCGGGCGGGCGCTGCAGGAAGGGCGCGCCGAGCGCGCGGTGCTGCTGTGCGGATCGGGCGTGGGCATTTGCATTGCGGCGAACAAAATGGAAGGCGTGTATGCGGCGATATGTCACGATACCTATTCGGCGCATCAGGGCGTGGAACATGATGCGATGAATGCCTTGTGCCTGGGAGGGCGCATAATCGGCCCTGAACTGGCACGCGAATTGGTGCTGGCTTTCTTGGCCGCTGAATTCTCTGAAGGCGAACGCCATGTGAAGCGCGTGGCGAAAATGAAAAAACTGGAAGCGCGAGGAGCTTAAAATGAATCCGATGGACGAGCTGCACGCCCTGGGGCAATCGTTATGGTACGACAACATTCAACGCCGCTTGCTGGAAAACGGCGAGTTGGCCGGCATGATTGCACGCGGTGAGATCCGCGGGGTGACCTCGAACCCGGCTATATTCCAGAATGCGATTGCCAAAACGAATGATTATGATGACGCACTGAAGGCCCTGGCGCGCCGGGGATTAAACGCCGGAGAAATCTTCTACCACCTGGCCATTGAGGATATTCAGGCGGCGGCGGATTTATTTCGTCCGCTGTATGACTCGACCCACGGGGCGGATGGCTACGTCAGCCTGGAAGTCGACCCGCGACTGGCGCGTGATACCGATCGTACTGTGGACGAAGCCCTGTTGTTGTGGAAGCGCGTGGACCGGCCGAACCTGATGATCAAAATTCCGGCCACCTGGGAAGGACTGCCGGCGGTGCGGCGGACGATCGCCGCGGGGTTGAATGTGAATGTCACGTTGATCTTCTCGCTGACTCGTTACGCCGAAGTAATTGACGCCTATTTGAGCGGTCTGGAGGACCGGCTGGAACACGGTCTGGCGTTGGATCCGGTCGCCTCGGTGGCGTCTTTCTTTGTGTCGCGGGTAGATAACAAGGTGGATGCCCTGTTGAGCCAGCATGCCGGGGCGGGTCATCTGGCTGGAAAAGCAGCGATTGCCAACGCCCGGTTGGCCTACGCGCTGTTTGGCAAGGTCTTTGCCTCTGAGCGGTTCCGAAAACTGGCGCAAGCCGGCGCGCGCGTGCAGCGGCCGTTGTGGGCTTCGACCAGCACCAAGAACCCGGCTTACCGCGATGTGATGTATGTCGAGGAGTTGATCGGCGCACAGACGGTCAATACTGTGCCGCCGCAGACGCTGAAAGCCTTTGGCGATCACGGCGTGGCGCGGGCCACCCTGACGGTGGACGGCGCGGATGCGCAAAAAACGCTGGATGCTCTGGCCGCCCTGGGGATCTCGATGCAGGCGGTGACAGACGACCTGGAGCAGGAAGGCGTCAAGGCGTTTGAGGACGCCTTTAACAGCCTGCTGGCGACCATCGAAACGCGCGCCAAAGAGGCCTGAGATTTCTTCTTTCGCTGAATCGTAAACCGCTTCCAGCATGGGAGCGGTTTTGTGTTATCGGGTCAGGACTTGCGGTGGTGGATGAGCAGGGCGAGAAAAATCGCTGCGCCTAACCCGGCAAAAACCACCCGCGCTGGGTGGGCCAATCCCCACAACAGG
>DAOUGY010000323.1:0-9468 GCA_034428975.1 Anaerolineaceae bacterium
CTCGCCGGCGATACTGGCCAGCAGCATTTCGGTGGCCAGCCGTCCCATTTTGCGGCGCGGCTGATGAACGGTGGTGAGGGCCGGGTGGACGACCTCGCCTATATCACTGTCATCGTAGCCCACCACGCTGATGTCTTCCGGTACGCGCAGGCCGCGCTCGCGGCAGGCCAGAAGCAGGCCGGCGGCCACGGAATCGCAGTAGCAAAACACGGCGGTGATGTCTTGACGCAGCAGGAGAAGGCCCATTTCGTGGCCCACCTGCAGGTCACCGCGCAGGCCTTCACGGGTTTGGCCGGCATTGATCTGAATCCATTCCGGACCGGGATGAACGCCCGCGGCATGCAGCGTATCCTGATAACCGCGCAGACGCCGTTCGTTGGAGCCGGGGCGGTTGTTGATGCCGATGTAGCCGATGCGGCGGTGGCCCAGATTGAGCAGGTGCTGAACGGCCTGACAGGCGCCGGCATAATCGTCGACCGCCACCGAGTACAGGTTGCGATATGCGCCAACCGCCTGGTTGTTGACCAGGATGACGGGGATGTGAATTTGCTCCAGGCGGTTGGCGTATTCATCCCCAACGCGCGAAGCGGCCACAATCACGCCATCCACCCGGCGCCGGTCGAAAGTTTCAATGATGCGGATTTCCTCGTCCGGGTCGTTGTTGGAGGTGGCCAGAAAAACGCTGTTTCCGGTCTGGCGCGCCACATCGTCCACGCCCTGCACCACGTCCACGAAGAACGGGTCGCCGATGGTGGTGATGATCACGCCGATGGAGTTGGTGCGGCGCGAGTGCAGGCTTTGCGCCAGACCGTTGGGGGTATAACCCATTTGCTGCGCCAGGCTGCGAATGCGGCGGCGCACGTCTTCGCTGATCAGGGTGCTGTCGTTCAGCGCGCGAGAGACGGTGGAGTAGGACACTCCGGCCGCACGGGCAATATCCTTAATCGAAACCTGACGGGACATGCGTTTTCCAATCTGGAGCGGGCTAGAAGAAGTAGCGTTCCAGCTTGCGCTGCTGTTCGTAGTCGGCGCGGGCTTTCTGCACCGATTCCATTTCCGAGACCTCGGCCACGGCCACGTCCCACCAGCTGTCGTAGCCGGGGACGGAGCGCGCGTTTTCGGTGTGTACCACGATCACGGCGGTGCGCGGGGCGGCCACGGCCTGGTCGAGGGCGGCTTTGAACTCGTCCAACGTGCGGGCTTCATAGGTCAGAGCGCCGAACCCGCGCGCGCTGGCGATGAAGTCCAGCGGCAGGTAGTCGCCGGTGTACTGGCCGGTTTGGGCGTCGCGTACGCGGTAGGTGGTGCCAAAACCCTCGCTGCCCAGCGAGCGGCTGAGGCTGCCAATGCTGGCGAAGCCGTGGTTGTCGATCAGCACGATGTTGAGCTTGAGACCTTCCTGGATGGAGGTGGTGATCTCGGACGGCTGCATCAGGTAGGTGCCGTCGCCCACCAGCGCAAAGACTTCGCGCTCGGGCGCGGCCAGTTTGATGCCCAGCGCGGCGGGCAGTTCGTAGCCCATGCACGAGTAGCCGTATTCCATGTGGTAACTTTTGTTGTCGTGCGCGCGCCACAATTTGTGCAGGTCGCCCGGAGCGCTGCCGGCGGCGTTGACGATGACATCCTGCGGGCGCATGAACTCGTTCAGCGCGCCGATCACTTCGCACTGGGCGGGCAGACCTTCGGCGCCGGAGTGGAACAGGCGGTCGACCTCGGCGTCCCATTCCTTGCGCAGCTCAAACACGGCGCGATCGTAACGCGCGTTGACGCGGTAATCACCCAGGGCGGCGGCGAGGGCTTGCAGCACCTCGCGCGCGTCGCCGGTGAGGGGCAGAGCGCCGTGCTTGAAGCTGTCGAACTCGGCGGTGTTGATATTGATGAAGTTCACATCGCGGTTCTGGAAGATGGTTTTGGACGCGGTGGTGAAATCGGAGTAGCGCGTGCCGACGCCGATGACCAGGTCGGCATCGCGCGCCAGGCGGTTGGCAGCCAGCCCGCCGGTGGCGCCCACGGCGCCGACGTTCTGCGGGTGTTCCCACAGCAGCGAGCCTTTGCCGGCCTGGGTTTCGGCCACGGCGATGCCGGTGCGCACGGCAAAATGGGCCAGCGCGTCGTAGGCTTCGCTATAATGCACGCCGCCGCCGGCGATGATCAACGGCTGCTCGCTGGCGCGGATCCATTCCACGGCGCGTTCCAGCAGCACACGGTCGGCGGGTTGGCGCGGGATGCGCCAGACGCGCGGCTTGAAGAAATCTTCGGGGTACTCATAGGCCTCGGTCTGTACGTCCTGCGGCAGGGCCAGGGTGACGGCGCCGGTGTCGACCGGCGAGGTGAGCACGCGCATGGCTTCGGGCAGGGCGGTGAGGATCTGGTCGGGGCGGTTGATGCGGTCCCAGTAGCGCGAGACGGGTTTGAAGCAGTCGTTGACCGAGGCATCCTGACTGATGGGCGATTCGAGCTGCTGCAGCACGGGGGCCACGTTGCGGCGCGCGAAGATATCGCCGGGCAGCAGCAAGACGGGGATGTGGTTGATGGTGGCGACCGCCGCGCCGGTGATCATGTTGGTGGCGCCGGGGCCGATGGAACTGGTGCAGGCAAAGGCGCGCATGCGGTTGTGCATTTTGGCGTACGCCACGGCGGCATGCACCTGCGACTGCTCATTGCGCGAGAAGTAGTAGGGGAAATCGGGGTTTTCCTGCAGCGCCTGGCCGATGCCGGCCACATTGCCGTGCCCGAAGATGCCCCACACCCCGGCAAAGAAGCGCTCCGGCGGCCCGTCGCGTTCGACGAACTGGTTTTTCAGGTAGCGCACGATGGCCTGGGCGGTGGTCAGACGGATGGTTTTCATAAGCCCTTCCTCGCAAGAATCGGATCAGATGATCTGGCGCGCGTCCACCGGGTAAACCGGCACGCGCGGGTCACGCTGTTTGAAGGTGTTCTTCACCCAGGCATAGCGCGGGTCATCGGCGGCGGTCAGCGCCTGGGCGCTGCCGGCCAGCACATTGAGATAGTAACTGGTGTAGCCGGGCGCGCTGGTGACGGGGTGGTAGCCTTCGGGCACCAGCACCACGTCGTCGTTCTGCGGCATGAGCACCGCGTCAATGGGCGTGCCGGCCAGGGTCAGCGGCGAGTCGGCACCGGTGTAAACGCGCTGGAAGGCGTAACCTTCGGGGCGGTCCAGCTTGTAGTAGTAAATTTCTTCCAGGTCGGCTTCCAGCAGCTTGCCGTCCGCGTCCACGCGGTGCACGTCGTGCTTGTGCGGCGGGTAGCTGGACCAGTTGCCCGAGGGCGTGTAGACTTCGACCACCACCAGACGGTCGCAGTCGAAGCCGGGGCGGATGATGCCGTTGATGTGGCGGGTGGCGTTGTCGCCGCCGCGAATTTCCACGGTCACATCCTGCGGGGTGATGCGCCGCGCGGGGTGTTCGCGTTCGGCCGGCACCCAGGCCAGGCCAAACTGGCAGTCGCTTTCGGCGGTGACGGTGAGCGTGCTGTGAATGGGCAAATAGAGCGCTTCGGGCAAGCCGGTGAAGACGTTCTCGCGCCCGCCCAGGCCGCTCCATTCGCCGCGGTTCGAGCGCACCGCGGCGCGCCCGGCCAGCATGACCAGGGCCATTTCAAACGCACCGGGGGCAAACGACCAGCTCTGCCCGGCGGTCAGGCGGCGCGCCTGGAAGTGAATGTATTCCCAGCCGGCGACTTGCGGGGTGACTTCGACGATCAGGCCGGGGTCGGCGGTTGGCGCCGGATGCACCAGGAGATTTTCGTGGGTGTATTTCATGCGGGTTTTACGTCCGGGTTGGGCAGCATGTAATCGCGGATCAGGGCGACGAAATCGTGCCAGGAAGCGATGAATCCGCGCAGGGTGCGCACGGTGGCGCCGTATTCGTCAAATTCATCCACGCGCATGCCGTCCGGCTCGTAGGCGCGGCGGAAATCGGGGATGCGGTCAAGCAGGGCGCGCAGGATTTCATCGCGCACGGGGATGTGCATGCGCGGCTCGATTTTGACGTCCGAGGCGTTGAACTTGAGCTGCCAGTCGTAGGGCAGGGTCAGGGAGACATCGCCGCCCACGAACTCGGTCCACTGGTGGAAATTGCGGTAGGCAGCGGAGAGCAGGCGGGTGCGGTAGCTGCGCTCCTGGAAGACGCGATAGGCGTTCTTGAAGCAGGCCACGCCGGCCCATTCCAGCGCTTCGGGATCCATTTCGATGCCGTCGCGTTTGACAACCGCTTTCATCCAGTCGTCGGTGCGCCCGACCATCATGGTGGCGACGGGCGACATTTCGGCGTTGCTCTTGCCCTCGGCGCTGCGGCGGTTCAGGCCGCGCTCAACAGCTTCGGCCACGGCGATGACCTGCGGCACGGTGAAGCTGACGGTGACGTTCAAATTGACGCCGCGGTAGGTGGCCTCTTCGACGATGGCGATGCCGGCCCGGGTGGCCGGAACTTTGACCTGCATGTTGGGCAGCAGGCCGGCGAAATATTCGGCCTGTTGGAGGATCAGCCCGGCGTTGCGGTAATAGGCCGGGTCGGTTTGAATGGACAGCCGCCCCCGGCGGTGCTGCTCGCGCTCGAAGACCGGCAGGAGCAGTCTGGCGCCGTGCACGGCCACATCTTCAAATACCTGCCAGGCGACCTGCGTTTCGGTCCAGGTCGGGTTTTCACGGATCAGGCGGCGGATGTGTTCTTCCCACAGAGAAAGTTCTTTCTTCAATACGTTGAGGACGATGGTGGGGTTGCTGGTCGCCCCAACCGCGCCCCGTTCGATGGCATAGGTCAGTTCCTGCACCGAGCAGGAGTCGTTCCAGAAGAGCGTGGGCGTGGTTAACGACATTTCATTCAGCGGACCGTTGAACTTTTCTACCATTGGGTTTCTCCTGTTTCTTCAAGCCCGGAGGGCCTGACGTTAAGGGTGGTGGGGTGAGCGCGCGGCGGCCTTGGTCGCGGTGAGCGGTGTGCTCGCCTCGGAATGTGGGATGAAGTTGGGGAAGAGCAAACGGGCTTTGGTTTATGCAAACCTTTGCATAAATGAGTGTAGCACGCGCGAAAAGCGATGTCAATAGATTTTTGTGGGGTTTGCAGCGGAAATAACCGGTCGGGGCGGGGAAAGCTCAACAGGTCCGCGGAATCGGTTTTTCCTCCCCCAATTTCCATCCTTAACCTGACCCAAAGAATAGGGACACGGCGGCAGCCGGGGCGTATGATCGGAGCATAACAATCCGCACGTCGAGGTGATGGCATGAAAACGAACGGAAGAGGAAAACGCTTTTGGATGGGCCTGGGGGCGGTGGTGGTTGTGTTGGTTCTATTGTTCAGCGCGCTGCTGGCGGCGATTCCCACCTGGGACGCCACCGCTGAAGAAGCGGCCCGGACGTACCCCGGCGATGAAACGGCGCCTAATCCACTGCTGACCTGGACGCACGGCGCCACCATTGAAGCCGCGCCGGAGCAGGTTTGGCCGTGGATTGCCCAACTGGGCGATGTGCGCGGCGGATATTACAGTTACACCTTTATCGAAAACATGGTGGCCGGAGCGAACCTGTACCACAATGCGGCAACCATCCTGCCGGAATTTCAAAACCCACAACCCGGCGACGGCCTGATCACTGGCGCGCTGCGCGTGGCGGACGTGAAAACCGGGCAATATCTGCTGGCTGAATCGGCGATCCCGGATATGGTCTGGACGTGGATCTGGAGCATTGAACCGGCCGGAGAAAACCAGACCCGCCTGGTGGTGCACACGCGCATCCAGCCGCCGGAAATGGGCGGCGTGAGCGGCCTGGTGGGATTTGTGATCAACGCTGGTGGTTTTATCATGGAACAGAATATGATCCAGGGTCTCAAATTGCGGGCCGAAGGTGGCAGCGAATTCGCCGGCATCGAATGGGTGGAGATCGGCCTGTGGCTGCTGGCGCTGGCAGCCGGTTTGGTGTGTGCCGTGCACTTCGTTCGCCGCGGCGGCTGGCTGGCGTTGGGCATCGGCCTGCTGTGCGTGGTGTGGTTGATGGTGCTCACCTTTGTGCAGCCGGCACTGGGATGGCGGGTGCTGGTGGATTTGATGGTGTTGACCGCGGCAGTGTGGACGGCTTCGCGCGGACGCGCGGCGTAAACAGCGGCACGGCGCGCACCCCGGCGTCGATCAGGGTGTGCAGGGCGGGTTCATCCACGCCAAAGGGTTGCAGCACCGCCGCCGCCGCGCGCAGCAGCAGATCGGCATACCGGGCCACATCCAGGCGGGCGGCATCCGGCGGCGGGCCGGGCAGGTCCCAGGCGTGTACGCCGCTGCCGCCGCGCACATGCAAAAATCGCACGCGCTGGCCGGGGCGCAGGGTTTTGCCCGCGGCGGCCAACTGCAGGGCGGCGCGCGCCCCCGGTGAGGGCGCGGCGTAGGCGCCGGGTTCACGGCTGAGCTTTTGCGCCACCAGAAGATCTTCCAGCGGCACGCGGCGGGCACGCAAATCGGCCAGGCGGCGGCGCAGCAGCGTTAATGCGAGCGGCAGGCGCGCAGGCAGGACATCGGCGTCCCCGGCCTGGGCCAGACATTCGAGCAGCTCCATCTGTGCCGCGGCGATCCAGGCGGGGGTGTCGCGGCGGCGGGCCTCCAACCCGCGCACTTTGAGCGTGCCATCCTGAAAGACGCCGAAGTAGCGGTTGGCGACCGGTACGCGCGCATCGACGCGCGAGGGCAGAAAGACCACCCAGCGGAAGATGCCATCCAGGGCGATGGGCAGGCCGGTGCGGCGCTCGATCTCGTCCAACAGCGGCTGGTAGGCGGCAGGGGTGTTGATTCCGGGTTGTTCCAGCCACAGGCCGTCCACATACATGTGCAGAATCTCAAATCCGGCGTCTTCGGCGGCCTCTTTGGCGCGCAGCAGCGCTTCGCGGCCCCAGGTGGTGACGGCTTCGTGGGCCTCGATGCGCCCGAAGCGCGCGTTTTTGTACCCCAGGTAGCCAAAGCAGGTCACCAGCAGCCATTTATGCGCCGACGAACGCGCGCGCAGGTCTTCGCGGCGGGCGTCGCGCGGCGAAAGCTGCAACAGCCGGCGCTTGAGCGCCACACGCTTTTGCAGCAGGGGATCCAGCGTGCGCGGCACCAATCCGGGCGGCGCGTCCGAAGGCTCCAGTTGGGTGGGGAAGGGCGTTTCGGGCGAGATGTTGCAATGCACCATGATGCTGGGGTACATCGAGATGAAGTCAATCTCGCCCACGTCGCGGTGCAGGCCGACGAGCGGCTGGTAGATCAGGCCGCCCTGATCACGGCGCAGCAGGTCGAGGGCGGTTTTGGTCTGCTCGGCCTGCTGTTTGTGCCAGGGCACCAGAATGCCGTCGCGCAGGGCGGTGGTGACCTGCATGGACGAGATGCCTGTGCCGGGCGAAGTGCGCGCGGCGGTTTGCACGGGCAGGGCGGTGACGCGCGCGGCTTCCAGCACGCCGGGCAGGCCGTAATCGGACCACAGGGTGGCGTTGCGCCGGTCGATGTGCCAGCGGCCGAAGAGGTGAATCTGCTGACCGCTGTAGACGATCTGGCCGTAGGAGAAGTACGAGCGCTCGGCGCGGCGAGTCACCCCGCGCCCCGGCTCGCGGTTGAGCGGCAGCGGCACGCGCCAGCGCTGTGACAGCTCCAGCAGCAGGGGCAGCAGCCAGGTGTCGCCCCAGGCGGTGAGCAGCACGTCGGGGTCGATGCGTTCCAGCAGGGCGCGCAGGTTGACCAGCAGGGCGCGCGGTGGGTCGAGCGACAGGCGGTATTCGCGGCGCTCAAAGCGGGCCAGCAGGGCGCGCGGCGGAGCGTGGGCGGGGTCGCATTCGGGCTCCAGCTCCAAAATGCGCAGCGGGGCGGGGGCGGGCTCCAGATCCCAGGGGGTGTCGAGCACGTCCAGGCGCAGCAGGCGGCCGTTTTCGGCGGCCTGCACGCGGCAGTGCGCCAGTGGAAAGGCGCCGCTGGCGGCGGCATAACGCAAGGACAGGGCCAGATCGGCGTCGTAATACGTCAGGTCGGGGTAGCGCTGCTGTGTTTCGCGGAAGAGGAGCGGCAGGCGGGCGGGATAATCGGTTTCGACGGCCAGCGCGCTGACCGGCTGCGTCTGGAACAGATCGCGGCGTTCCTCGCGCGCCAGGCGCAGGCCGGGGTATTCGGCGGCCAGCCAGCACCACAGGCGGCGCAATTGCCCTGGCGGGCCGGATGCCAGAAAGCGCACCGGGAAGGGGTGGTGCAGGCGCAGGCGGCGGCCGTCGCCGGCCAGCAGCCAGAGGGTCACGCCTTCGTTGGCACTTTCGTAGACATCCAGCAGCCAGCCGGTGATTTCAGCCATCTTGCAGCGCTTCTACCTGCGCGCGCAGGTGCAGCACCTGCTTGTGCTCCTCCAGCAGCATGGCCAGCAGAAAGACTTCCATGGGCAGGGCATCGGCGGCGCAGGCCGCGGCGGCCAGGTGTTGACGGGCCGCGGCGAAGAGATCGTCCAGGGCGAGCTGGTCGCTGCGGCGCAGGGCGCGGCGAAAGCGCGCGAAGGATTCCTGTTCGATATAGAAGGCCTGGGTGATGGAGGGCAGGGTGCGTCCCATTGGATCAGCCCTCCGTTTCCGGGAAGAGGCGCAGCGGCGCAGGCGGCGGTGGGGGGGTATCGCCCAGCAGCCAGGCGTGGTCGACGTTTTCTTGCAGGAAACGCAGCAGGGGCAGG
Organism: Anaerolineaceae bacterium; assembly: GCA_034428975.1. GTDB lineage: Bacteria > Chloroflexota > Anaerolineae > Anaerolineales > Anaerolineaceae > DAOUGY01. The sequence continues at coordinate 8,678 of DAOUGY010000323.1, forward strand.
CGCTCGGCGGCGACCTGCGCGGGCGGGCGCGCGCTGATCACCAGCGGGGCGGCGGCGCTCAGGCGGCGCAGATGACCCAGGCAGGCGCGCAGCAGGCGCTCGCTTTCGACCAGCGGCACGCTCTCATCGTAGAAGGTGGCCAACAGATCGATGACCAGGGTGGGGTGCGGCGCGGCGGGCAGATTGGCCAGCAGGGTGAGCATCTGGTGGCAGGTGAAGGCGCGCGCCAGGTGGATGCGCTCCAGCAGGGCGCGCAGGTCGGGGCCGCGGCGGCGCGCGGCGCGTGCCACGGCGTAGACGTTGAAGCGGTTGCCACCGTCGACGACGCGCAGGGGGCCGTTGTGCGCCAGAACGGCGGACAGCTCCAGCATGTGTGCGGCGGCGGCGTGGCCGGCGACGATCAGCAGCAGGCGGTTGGGCAGGGGCAGGGAGAGTTCATTCATGGTCCCAGCTTAGCCGGTCGGGCCGGGCGGAACAATCCCACCTGGAGGGGAAAAGTGGGGGGACAGGCGGGTTAACCCGATGGGGGAGAAGGGATGATATTTCGCCGCTGAGATTGTGGATAAATTTTGCCCTTATCTTTATTTTTGGTACCAAAATTTGGTTACCTAAAACGATAATTGGTATAGAATAACTGTAATAAAACCATTACCGTCGGGGGTAAACATGGCAGAAGTCAAAGGTCTCTTGCGTGAAGATGAAACGGATGGTGAAAAGAGAGTAAAGAAATACCTGGAGCAGAACCTTCCAAAGGAGTTTACTGTATATGTAGAGCCTCCGATATATAAAAG
>DAOUGY010000324.1:0-3556 GCA_034428975.1 Anaerolineaceae bacterium
TGAAGAAGGCAGCCACGAGCAGTTAATGGCGGCCGGGGGACATTACGCAGGGCTGTACAACACCTATTTCCGGCATCAGAGTCTGGCCTATATTGAGGAAGCAGGGAAGCTGCGGCAGGAATAACCAGCGCTGTTCGTGCTAAGCATGGTGTTACGACCAACCCGCGGCTGCCCGTCTGAAGGTCAGACCGAACGTCGTCAGGAACAATCGTTCTGATTGCCATTCAAATCTATTAGTATTATGATATACATTGTTATATTTAATCTGTGCCAGTCAATAAAGACCGGGAATCTGGCTCAGGTTGTGAAGTCGCCCCCGACAGAATGACCCATAAATGGAAATTTTCTGAAAGGGAACCTAATGGAAAATAAAATAGATCTTAACAGCGCTGGTCTGGAGGAATTAACCACCCTTCCAGGCATCGGCCAGGCTTTGGCTACGCGCCTTATCCAATACCGTACCACTGTCGGGCGCTTTCGAACCGTTGAAGAACTCACTGCTGTCCCGGGTATTACCCGCGCCGTTTTGGACCGATTTAACGACCGGGTCCGCGCGGGTGAATCTACCGCCGGGGAAACGGAACTTCCGCCGTTAAAAATCTCCGTCAGCGTCAGTCACAGCCCGCCCAAAGGGGATTACTACGGCCACCGCCTGACAGCCGGATACACCCGCCGCGAGCGGGTTCCCGGTGTAGACGGCGAAATCGCATCGCTGTGGGTCCCGGCCCAGTCCAGCGAAGTGCTGACCCGGGACGGCAAGGCTGTGCTGAGCTTGCCAAACCAGGCTGACTTGCAGGGAGACGCCACCTTTCAGGTCATTGCTCCGGACGGTGAAATCCTGCATACAACCGTTTTCCCGGCGGCTAAACTCACCGATAACCTGAGCTTTACAGTCCAGCCAAAAACTGTCCCTGTTACCCAACCCACCACCGACCCTGCATTCGGGAAACCTACCCGTCTGCGCGGGCGGGTGATTGACCGCGACGGCAAAGTACTGATTGCCAATCGTCAGGTGGTCATCTGGGCGGCAGCAAAACCCAATCCGCAACCCGCGGATTTCCGTGCCCTGATTGTGGTGCAAACCGACAACTCAGGGTATTTCTCCGGCCCTTACCCGCTCAGTAGTTTTACCAGCGCCAGCGGAGATGTATCGCTGACAGATGATCCCATCAGTGTCCCGATTCACCTGGAAACCGACGGGACTTTCCCGGCATCAGTGATCCTGGTGGTGGACGTGCCGCCCGGACTGCCCCCCGAAATGGAAGAAAAAGGCAATCAAGCACCTCGTGATCCTGATATGGCTGACCTGGCCCGTCCGGACGGCGTGTTTTCCAGCGAGTTTGGTCCCGGGCAGTGTGTGGATTTCACCAAACCCAACCGCGTACTGGAAGAGTTTTCTTACTCTTATGTGGTGCGCACCACCCAGCCCGACATTAAAGGCCTGACGCTGGAGGAACCCGAGAAGATCGATATCCGCCAGATCGCTGGCGTGCTAAACGACGTGAAATTGACCACCATGATGCGCGCCGCCCCTGGCATGGCAGTCGCCACGGATTCAGGCGCAGCCGATGAAGGCACCAAATCACCAGAGGTGACCACCCAGCGCATCGACGCTCGCATTCTGCAGACTCTGGCCCGTGATCCTGACGGTTTTTCACTTACCAAAGTCGCCAGCGCTGCTCACCTTACCGCTCACGGTGATTTGCTGCGGCTAATCGCCAAGCACCTCAAGGTCAAACCCGAACGCGGCCGGCTGACCTGTGAATCGCCGGTGGACTGGGATGACGAACCTACTATTTATCAAGCCTGCGACATTGCTCACGGCCATCTGCTTCATTTCAAACAGGAATGGGTGGCTGACGGTTACTCCATGGGCAACCTTCTATACAGCCTGCCATTGGCACCCGGGCAAAAGAAACAGGTCGCTATTCTGGACTGGGAGCGGCGTGAATCTGCTTCGCGGACCGAGGCGGTGATTGCCACCGAAGAACTACAGGCATCTCTCTCCCGCGACCGCGACATAAACGAAGTGGTGCGCGGTACGGTCAATGAAAGCGTGAGCGGCGGCTCATCCTCGTCCACCGGTTCCTTTGGTGCCGGCCTGGGACTGGCTGCCATTGTCCCTGCTGGCCCTGCATTGATTGGCGGGTTGCTGGGTGTAGGCGGCGGTACCTCATCCGCCGACAGTTCCGCCTGGCAGGACAGCTCGCGTAACACATCTGCCAATGCGCTTAACCAGTTGCGCGACCGTACCATCCAATCTGCTTCCGCGGTGCGCTCGATGCGCTCCACCGTGGTCCAGACCGTACGTCAGGGTGAACGCGTCACCGCCACCACCGAGTCATTGGCCAACTATAACCATTGCCACGCAATAACCATTCAATATTTCGAGGTACTGCGCCACCTGATTGTGCGCCAGCGGCTGGTGGACGTGCAGGAGTGTTTATTCGTGCCGTTGCTGATGAGCCGCTTCAACAAGGACAAGGCCCTGCGCTGGCGCAACACGCTGAGCCCGACATTGCCGACCATGAATTTTCGCAAAGGGCTGGCTGCGCTCGAACGCATTGACAATAATTACGTCGGATCTGACTTGCCGGTTGGCCGCTACGCCGATCAATCGCTCGATTATATTGACGGTGAACTCAATATCCGCTTTCAGTTAGCCCGACCGCGCGATAAAAACGACGATTTCGACGCCGGTGCCTGGGTGTGGATTAGTAACCTATTGCCGTTCATCGACCCCGACCAATTCTACAAGAGTTTTCTCAAAGACCAGCAGTTCAAAGACCAGGTGTTCATCGAACAACTAGGCAAACAAATCGCTGAACGGTTTGTGCAGCAGATGCGCTTTTTTGCCGTCCGCGACGACAACAGCGAAGTGGCACTGCCGGTAGATGCCACTTTGCTGAGCGATTTCGTCAATGACCGGCCTGCGTTCGTCTCGCTGCGGCTGGCTGCCGGGTTGCCCCCCATTCGCCGTGGTGAGATCAAATTCATCAAAATCTCCGGCACCTCACGGCTGGGACCCTTCCTCATCAGTCTGCTGCCCGCCAACTCACGGGTGATCGTCGAAGCGGGTTCGCTGCAGTACCGGACTAAATATTCGTCAGATTACCTCTTCCGCGACGCCCGCATTCAAAACGACATCAAGACTGGCGACGATGTACGCATCTTCACCCCGCTCAACACACAGGAACTGCGCAACCCACGCGAAGAGGACAAGGAACTGGCGCGTAACCTGCTCGACCATCTGAACGAAAACATCGAGCGCTACCACCATGCCATCTGGTGGCAGATGAGCCCCGACCGGCGCTATATGCTGATGGACGGGTTCGAAGCCCCCAATGCCGGCGGTCGGAGCGTCGCCTCGGTGGTGGACAACACATTGATCGGCATCGTCGGCAACTGCCTGGTGATGCCGGTCTCGCGCGGCGTCCACCTCGACCCCACCTTCCGCCAAGATGTCCGCAAACCGGTGGATCTGCTGGAGCACTACCAACACAACACCCCCATCGACCCGATGCGCATCGCCTTGCCAACCAACGGCGTGTATGCC
>DAOUGY010000325.1:0-3169 GCA_034428975.1 Anaerolineaceae bacterium
CTGGGCGAAGCCATGCGGCGCATCGGCGAAGGCGCGGCCATGATCCGCACCAAGGGCGAGGCCGGCACCGGCGACGTGGTGGAAGCCGTGCGTCATGCCCGCACCGTGCTGGGCCAGATTCGCGCCCTGCAGACCATGCCGGAAGAAGAAGTGATGTCCTTTGCCAAAGAGCTGGGCGCGCCGTATGAGCTGATGATGGAAACGCGCCAGTTGGGCCACCTGCCGGTGGTCAACTTCGCCGCGGGCGACATCGCCACCCCGGCCGACGCCGCGCTGATGATGCAGCTCGGCGTGGACGGCGTGTTTGTCGGCTCGGGCATTTTCAAGTCCGGCGACCCGGCGCGGCGCGCCTCGGCCATTGTCAAGGCCGTGACGCACTACAACGACCCCAAAATCCTGGCCGAAATCAGCCGCAACCTGGGTGAGCCGATGGTCGGGCGCACGGCGGCTTCGTTGGCCGAAGAAGAAAAACTGGCCGGGCGCGGCTGGTAAGCGCGTATGCGAATCGGGGTTCTTGCTTTACAGGGCGCTTTTGCCGAGCATCAGACCGTGCTGGAGCGCCTGGGCGCGGCGGTGACGCAGGTGCGCCTGCCGCGGCATCTGGAAGGGCTGGACGGCCTGATCATCCCCGGCGGCGAGTCGACCACCATTGGCAAGCTGGCCGTGGAATTTGACCTGATGGAGCCGCTGCGCGCCTTTGGCCGCGAGCGCGCCATCTGGGGCACCTGTGCCGGGGCCATCTTCCTCTCCGCCGATGCGCGCCGCAGCCAGCCGCTGCTGGGGCTGATGGACATCACCGTCGAGCGCAACGCATTCGGCCGCCAGGTGGACAGTTTTGAGGTCGACCTGGACGTTTCGGCGCTGCACCCCACCGGCGCGCCCAACGGGGTGCCGTTTCACGCGGTGTTCATCCGCGCCCCGCTGATCGAGACGGTCTTTGGCCGCGCCCAGGCGCTGGTGACGCTGGCGGATGGGCGCATTGTGGCGGCGCGCCAGGGGCGCTTGCTGGCTACCTCGTTCCATCCGGAATTAACCGGCGATGACCGCTTCCATCGCTACTTCTTGGAGCTGACAAAATAGACGTTCGTCCGTTCGCCTGGTATGATCTGCCCAAACTGGCCCGACACCGCAGTCAGGTGCTCAGCCTGGATACGGCTGTGCGCCTGACTCGCGGCAATCCGGCCGGGTTGGCGGCGGGCTTGTCGCTGCTCAATCCCGATCAGGGCAGTTACACAGCCGTCTGCCGCCGCCCGCAGGACGGCGCGGCGATGGTCGGCCAGGTGGTGCATACCCCCGGCGAACGGCCGGCTTCATTGACTTTTGCGCTGCCCGCCGGCGGCAATGCGGAAGACTGTCTGCCCGGTTTGCTGGACGGGTTGGCGGCGCAGGCCGGGGCCATGGGCGCGTACAGCCTGCTGGCCGACCTGCCCGAAAACGACCCCGCCCTGCCCACCCTGCGCCGCGCCGGCTTTGGCGTGTATGCCCGGCAGCGTGTGTGGAAATTGCCCGATATGCCGGCGGACGCGAACGGCGAGAGCGGCCTGTGGCGCGCGTACACGCCGGCGGACGAATGGGCGGTGCGCTCGCTATATCTTTCGCTGGCGCCGCCGCTGGTGCAGGGCGCCGAACCGTTCCTCTCTCGCAGCTTGCACGGGCAGGTCCATCGCAACGGGGATACGCTGCTGTCTTTTGCCGAAATTCAACGCGGGCCGCGCGGCATCTACCTGCAAACGCACATCCACCCGGAGGTGGATCATGTTCCTGAACTGCTGATCAACCTGTTTAAGCGCCTGCCGCGGTTGGGCAGGCCGGTGTATATGGCCGTTCGCTCGTATCAGGTCTGGCTGGAGACGATCATGGAAGAGATGGGCGCCGAAGCCGGACCGCGCCACACGCTGCTGGTGAAGTACCTCATCGCCGCGCAGCGCACCGCGACCGAAAGTGTGCGCCAGTCGCTGCTGAATCATGATTCGGCCGGGGCGGCCAGCTCGCTGCTCAAGAATGTGCACCTGGACGACGGCGGCGATTCGGCCAATGGAAGGTAAAATAGAATGGATCGCAGGATAGGGGAACGTTAAACGTATGTCTCAACGACGAATTACCGACGATTTGCACGCGCTGCTGGCCGTGCTCCCGGGGCACATCTCGCAGGCGGTGGTGGCAGCCAACAACACCGACAACCTGCTGGAGGTGGTGCTCGATTTGGGGCGCGTGCCGGTGGCCCGCTTTGTTTCCGAAGAGGTGGTGCTCAGCGACAAGGAAGTCAGCCGCGAGGAGATTGACTATGTCGTGGCGCATATCGGCGATTTTGACGCTGACAACCGCGCCGGCCTGGAGCGCACCCTGCACCGCATTTCCGCCATCCGCAACCGCCGCGGCCACATCGTCGGCCTGACCTGCCGCGTGGGCCGCGCCGTGTACGGCACGCTGGATATTATGACCGACCTGATCGAGTCGGGGCGCAGCGTGCTGCTGCTCGGCCGCCCGGGCGTGGGCAAGACCACCATGCTGCGCGAGGCCGCCCGCATTCTGGCTGAACAGAAGCGCGTGGTGATTGTGGACACGTCCAACGAGATCGGCGGCGACGGCGACGTGCCGCACCCCGCCGTGGGCCGCGCGCGCCGCATGCAGGTGTCCACGCCGACGCTGCAGCACGAGGTGATGATCGAGGCGGTGGAAAACCACAACCCCGAAGTGATTGTCATTGACGAAATCGGCCGCGAGCTGGAAGCCCAGGCTGCCCGCACCATTGCCGAGCGCGGCGTGCAATTGGTGGCCACCGCCCACGGCCGCACGCTGGAAAACCTGCTGCTCAACCCTACGCTCTCCGACCTGGTGGGCGGCATCGAATCGGTGACGCTCTCCGACGAAGAGGCTCGCCGGCGCGGCACGCAAAAGACCGTGCTGGAGCGGCGCGCACCACCTACTTTTGACATTCTCATCGAGCTGGAAGAGCGCAACCGCATTTTGGTGCACCCCGACGTGGCCGCCGCGGTGGATACGTTGGTGCGCGGTTACCCGCCCCAGCCCGAGATCCGCTACCGCGACGAAAACGACAACGTAAAGATCGAGAAGCCCACCCCGGCGCCCGCGCCCAAAGCCGCCCCCACGCAAGGTGCGCGCCGCGCGTTTTCCAGCGGCATTGAGCCGGCCCGCAGCGAGGACGCCC
>DAOUGY010000326.1:0-3393 GCA_034428975.1 Anaerolineaceae bacterium
GGGTATGGCCGCCGCCAGCACGGCCAGCAGCGTCAGGTGGCTGATCAGCTGGCTCAACCCGGCCGTGGCGCCCGAGGCCCAGGCCTGCCGCAGTTGGGCATGCTCCACGCGGCGGTGCACCGAGCGCAGAGCTTCCAACCGCTGCCCACCCTGCCCGGCACTGAGCACATCCGCCAGACCCTGCACGCTGTCCACCAGTCCGGCGCTCAATTGCGCGCGCGAGGCGCTCATCTCACGCGCCGGCCGCACACCCAGCGCGCGCGCCAGCAGCGGCACACCCACACCGGCCAGTAGCAGACCGCCTACCAAAATCTCACCCAGCGCAGCGTCAAAACGCCCCAAAAACAATCCCATGCCCGTCGTCACCACCACGGCCGTCACCGGCGGGGCCACGGCTCGCACATAAAAATCCTCCAGTCGTTCAACATCCCCCATGGCGCGCTCCAGCAGGTCACCGGATCGGTAATCCTGCAGGCGCGCCGGGGCCAGCGGTTCGAGTGCGCGGTAAAACGACACGCGCAGCGCCGCCAGCAGGTGAAAATTGACCGAATGGGACACCAACCGTTCGAGATAGCGGAATACGCCGCGTGCGATGCCGAAGAAACGCACCCCCACAATGGCCACTTGCAGATCGGCAATCGACGGTTGCAGCGCGGCGCGCGCGATCAGGTCGGCGGAGGTGCCCAGCAGACCGATGCTGGCGGTGATCGTCGCCGCACCCAGAAACACCGAAAGCGCCACCTGACCGGCGAACGGGCGCATTAACCTGAGCAGGCGCAGCATGGGCTTCATTCGCCGCCTCCCCAGGCCGCCGCCAGCCGGGCGTACGCCCCGTTGGCCGCCTGTAATTCGGCATGCGTGCCGCTTTCTACCAGCCGGCTGCCTTGCAGTACCAGAATTTGACCGGCGCGATAGACGGTGGGCAGGCGGTGTGCGATGATCAGCACAGTGCGATCACGGCACAGGGCGTGCGTGGCTTCTTCCAGCAGGGCTTCCTGGTGCGGGTCGAGGTGCGCGGTCGGTTCGTCCAGCACCACCAGCGGCGCATCTTTCAAAAAAGCGCGCGCCAGGGCAATGCGCTGAGCCTGCCCGCCGCTCAGGCGCGCGCCCATCTCCCCCACCGGCGTATCGTATCCGCCCGGCAATTGATCGATGAATTCCTCCAGACGCGCTTGCCGTGCCGCCGCGCGGATCTGGGCCATCGTCGCATCCGGCCGGGCCAGGGCAATGTTTTCAGCAATACTACCGTGGAACAGGTGCGGACGCTGTGCCACCCAGGCCGTTTGCCGCCGCCAGTCGTTCAAGTCAAACCCGCGAATGTCCTGCCCGTTGAGCGTGATCGCCCCGCCGGTCGGCGCGAGAAAACGCAGCAGCAGCAGCGCGGCGGTGGTTTTACCGGCGCCGCTTGGCCCAACCAGCGCATGCAGCCGCCCGGGTTCGAGCATAAAGCTGACCTCCTCCAGCGCCGGCTGTACACGCCCTTCATATTGAAAAGTGACCCGCTCAAACGCCAGCCGGTCCGCTGCGCCCAGGCGCAGCGCCTGCAGCGGCGCCGACGGAGTCATCGTCAGCGGTGGTTCGGGCTGCTCCAGAATCTGATACAGGCGTTTGGCCGCGCTGATGCCGTTCATGCTGGCGTGAAAACGCAGCCCGAGCTGGCGCAGCGGCAGATAAAAATCGGGCGCAATGACTAGAATGAAAAACGCCTGCTCAAACGCCATGCGGCCGTACAGCAGACGCAGGCCAATCTGCACCGCCACCACCGCCGTGCTGAGCGTGCCGACCATCTCCAGCACCAGCGCCGACAGGAAAGTGACACGCAGCACGCTGAGGGTCGTCTCGCGGTAGCGCTCGCTGACCTGCGCCACGCGTTCGGCGCGCGCCGCGCTCTGCCCCAACGCTTTGAGGGTGGTTAATCCTTGCAGGGTATCCAGTAGATACGCGCTCATGCGGCGCAGCGCGGTGAATTGCCGCCCGGTGAGCGCCTCGGACGCTTTGCCAATCAAAACCATGAAGACCGGGATGAGCGGCGCGGTGACCAGCAGCACCATACCGCTGAGTAGATCGGTGGGGAAGACCACGACCAGCACAGCCAACGGAATCAATGCCGACAGGGCCAGTTGCGGCAGATACTGGCCGAAATAGGCATCCAGCGCATCCACGCCCTGTTGAAATACGGCGGTCAGCTCGCCGGATGACTCGCCTCCGCTGAACGCCGGTCCCAGGCGCAGCAGCTTGGCGTACAACTGCTCGCGCAAGCGGCTTTGAATTCGCGCCGCCGCCAGCGTGCCGGTTACTTCGCCCAACAGGGTGAACAGCGCGCGCAGCGCAAAGAGGATCAGCAACGCCCCGAACAACGGAATCACCTGTGCCAGGGATTGTCCGCCGAGGAATATCCGCGTCACCAGTGCACTCAGGCGCTGCGCCTGAGCAATGGCCAGCACGCCGCCCGCCAGGCCGCAGATCACCGCCGCCAGCAGCGGCCATTTTTCGCGCAGCGCTTCACGCATCAACCGGGGATCGATATTCATCTCCGGTATTGTCGCCGATTCTCCGGCAGGCGTCAACCATTCCACTCTCTGTTCCAGCCGCCGTCCCCGGCGGTGTTATCGCAATCGCCCCTGATCGAACAGACGGAACAACAAAAATCCCGACACCGAGACGGCGTCGGGATCATGCCCGATCAGTGATTAATGACGTACTGCCCGTTCTTTCTTACTTAAACTTCTCAAACTTGAGCAGATCCAGCACGTCCTCTACCATCACCTTAAACAACTCGTCCATGATCTCATCCGAGACCTGATACTTGCCGCCGTACACGCCGTCGCCGGCTTCGGCGCGCGTGCGCGCCGCATTGTACACCGCGTAATGACTGTCAAAGGACTCTTTCTCACCCTGCGGTAACTCCGTCACCCGGCAGAACTTGAACGCCTCAATCCAGGCGGCATGCCGCGAAACCAACCCGTGCTGCGCCGCCGTCTCAGTGACGCGCTGCGCCTGCCACCATGAATACCAGCTGAGCTGCAGATCGGGCAGGGCATTGCCCAATTCCACCAGGCGCGCCGTGGCGGGCGCATTGCCGCCGTGTCCGTTGAGCGCCACAAAGCGGCGAAAACCCTGTCCGTACAGCGAGCGCACCACGTCCTCCACCAGATCGAGATACGTGCTCACCCGCAGGCTGATCGTACCGGGGTACGTCAGGAAATAGGGCGAAACGCCAAAATTCACCGCCGGCGCAACCAGCACGCCGCTCTTCTGCGAAACCGCGTCCGCCAGCACCTGGGGAATGCGCGTATCGGTCATCAGGCTCAAGTAGCCGTGCTGCTCGCACGCGCCCATCACCAGCAGAATACGATCATCCTGCTTCAAGTAATCTTCGACATCCATGAAGTT
>DAOUGY010000327.1:0-4300 GCA_034428975.1 Anaerolineaceae bacterium
GGTATTCTGGGGCAAAGTGTCCAGATTCTACTTTCAACTTACGCGCATTACATCCCGGACGACCAAGAACGCGCGTCAAGCCTAATGGATGCAATCACGACAACGGTTAGCATTGACTTAAAATGCAACGAACTGCAACTAACTGCAACTGAAAAGAGGTAAAAAATGACGAAAGACATTATTTTTTTACCCGAAACAGCACAATACCCCCAAATATGGGGGTATCAGGCTTGCAATCCGGTATATTTACTAGTGGGGAATGAGGGACTTGAACCCTCACGCCTTTCGGCACTTGATCCTAAGTCATGCCTGTCTGCCAATTCCAGCAATTCCCCGCGCCGTGGGAATTATACGCGCATCCAAAAAGACCGTCAACATGGTTTATAATCCTGCTCAGTTTGTTCTTACTGACCTTTGACTGTGGAGGAACTCTTGAGCCGTGTGATTAATCCAGACAGCGCCGGGAAGGAACGCACCCGATTGAGCAAATCGATTGTGCTGGCCCTGCGCGAATTGATGCGTTTGAACGACCCCAATGATACTGCCCACGATCTGGCAGCCTATATTGCCATGGCATTAACCGATATCAATCAGACGGTGGAAACATCGGTAGCCGCCTGGGAAAAACGCGGCTATTGGGTCAAGGCTGACCGCTTCCGGTTGGATTGGGAATGGTCAGGCAGGCTGGGAACATCCATGCGCCAGGCAGTGCTGGCCGAAGACTGGGCTACTGTCGCGGGATTATCGGCTCAGGTGGGCCAGAAGCTGGCGAAAGTTTCTGTGCCCGTCCGCCACCGGCTTGGCACGCCCTGGGTGGGGGCCTGGAAACAACTTAAAGCAGGGTAAATACACAGCGGGCGGTTTTCAAACCGCCCGCTGTTTTTATGGAAGCTGTATCAGGTTTACTTTTTCTTCAGAATGATGCGGGCATCGACGACCTTGATGCCCTTGCCTTCTTCGTAGACCAGCACCGGGTTGGCGTCTGATTCGCTGACTTCGTCGGCCAGGTCGACGATCATGGTCGCATAGCGGCAGACCGTTTCAGCCAGGGCTTCGCGGTCGCGGGGCATTTCGCCGCGCACACCGGCCAGGATGGGCGCGCCACGGATTTCGCTGAGCATGCGCAGGGCCTGCCCGTGCGAAACCGGGGCTACCCGGAAGGTGACGTCCTTGAGCACTTCGACGAAGATACCGCCAAGGCCGAACATCATGGTCGGGCCAAAGGTCGCATCGTTGACCGATCCGAGGATGACTTCGGTGCCCCAGGGCGCCATTTCCTGGATGGCGATACCGTGAATGTTGGCGTCTGCCTTGTAGGTTTTGGAATTGGCCAGGATGGTCTTGTAGGCTTCGCGGACAGCGTTTTCATCCTTGATGTTGACCTTGACGCCTCCGGCATCCGATTTGTGCAGGATGTCGGGGGAAACAATTTTCATCACAATCGGGAAACCGATCCGCTTGGCCAGGTGAACGGCTTCATCTTCGGATTTTGCCAGGAAGGTGGCTGTGGTGGGCAGGCCGTAGGCGTTGAAAACCTGCTTGGCTTCGATTTCAGTGAGCGAATCGCGGCCGTCGAGGCGGGCGTGGCGGATCACTTCAAGGGCGGCTTCGCGGTCCACTTTGATGTCCGAAGTGGTCGGTTCGTTGGCCATGGCTTTCATGCGGGCATAATCGCGCAACGCCGCCATGGCGTTCACAGCCACGTCCGGCGCGCCAAAAGCCGGGATGCCGTTCTCGATCAACCAGCGCATGGCTTCTTCGGAGCGTTCGCCGCCGACAAAGGACACGGTGACGGGTTTGTCACTCACACCTGCTTCGTCCATGGCCTTGCGAATGCCCTGGGCAATTTCCATTGGGTTGGTCATGGCGGTTTCGCAATACAACACGACCATGCCGTCGGTCCAGGAATGGGCCAGCGCGAAGCGAATCGAGTCTGTGTACCAGTCGTTGCCGGCCATGCCGGTCAAGTCAACCGGGTTTTTGGCGGAGCCGAATTCAGGCATGTGCTTCTTGAGTTCGGCCTGCACTTCGGCCGGCACGAACTTCAGGGGAAGACCGTAGCGCTCGGCTGCGTCCGTGGCCAGCACGCCCACGCCGCCGCCGTTGGTGATGATCACCAGGTTGTCGCCCTTCATGGGCGGCTGGAGGGAAAGCGCCTGGGTGCGGTCAAACAGATTATTCAAATCGGAGGCCTGGATGACGCCGGCCTGTTGGAATGCCGCGCCGTAAACCTTGGCGGCGCCGGCCAGGGAGCCGGTGTGCGACGCGGCAGCGGCAGCGCCGTGCGCGGAAACGCCTGACTTCAATGCCACGATCGGTTTGGAGGAGCGGCGGCTGGCTTCCATGAACTCACGACCGTCCTTGAAGCCTTCGATGTACAGCGAGATACAGGTGGTGTTGGGGTCGTCGTCCAGGAAGTCGATGATATCGGCAAAATTGACATCCGACATGTTGCCGATGGAGAACATCTTGTCAAAGCCGACCCGGCGGGTAAAGCTGGCCGCATCCAACGCAATGAGCAGCGCGCCGGACTGGGAGATCAACGCCGATTTTCCCGGCAGGGGCAGGAAGGGCGCGAAGGAGGCGTTGAGCTGGTCGGAGTTGGACATAGTGCCGACGATGTTCGGGCCCAGGATGCGCGTGCCGTATTGTTTGGCGGTTGTAACAACCTGATCTTCCAGGGCACGGTTGCCCACTTCGCTGAAACCAGAGGTGATGATGATTAAGCCTTTGATGCCCTTTTTGCCGCATTCTTCGGTGACCGCGGGGACGAGTTTGGCCGGAACAGTGATGACAGCCGCGTCAATCGGTTCTTCGATGTCCAGCACGCTCGCATAGGCTTTGAAACCAAGGATTTCAGACGCGGAGGGGTTGATCGGGTAAATCTTACCGGCGTAGCCGCATTTTTTCAGGTTGTCCATGACGGTAAAGCCAATTTTCCCGGGGGTGGCTGACGCGCCAACAACCGCTACGGATTTGGGGCGAAGAAGCCCCTGAAGTGCAGATTTATCCATATGATCCTCCTTGGATTGGATGTTTAGAAAAGATGAATGGCTGCAAAAGTTAAGTATACCTTGCTAACCGTTGTTCAGACAACCAAGAATTCCAGGGGCCGCTGTTTGCATAAAAAACCTCCCGCAGAAATCCTTCTATGGGAGGGTAATATCCCCTGGAATGAAATGATCGAGTTGATGAAAATATCGCCGAATTGACTCGTTCGCATCGTGTGTTTCCCGGGGCTAATTCATCAAACTCAAGCGTTCCTCTACTCTCCAATTTTATGCAGTTTTGCGAAAACAAAAGTCCTCAATTCCCCGGTATTTTTGTCATGGATTCATGACGGCGTGCAGGATCGGAGAAGGGGGTAGCAGGATGTCAATCCGCGTAAATGGCGGGATTGGCGCAGTCGGGCAACCGCTCGCCGCTCAGGCCTGCGATAAGGTTTTCTGCGGCCATCATGGCCATTCGCAGTCGGGTTTGCTTGCTGGCGCTGGCAATATGCGGCGCGATGACGACATTATCCAGGCTCAGCAGCGGGTGATTGGCGGGGATGGGTTCCGGCTCAAAGACGTCCAGTCCGGCCGCGGCGATGCGGCCCTGCTGCAGCGCTTCGGTCAGGGCAGCCGGGTCCACCAGTCCGCCGCGGGCGGTGTTGATCAAAATGGCGGTTGGCTTCATCTTATCAAATTCCGGCGCGCCGATCATGTGGTAATTATCCGCCGAGAGGAAACTGTGCAGGCTGATAAAATCCGCTGTCCGCAGCAGCTCATCCAACTCAACAAAGCGAATACCCAGTTCAGCTTCAAGATCCGGGCGGCGTTGGATGTCCGTATATAACACGGTCATTTCGAAGCCTTTGCTCCGGCGGGCGACTGCCTGCCCGATGCGCCCCATGCCAATAATGCCCAGGGTCGCCCCAAACACATCCAGCCCGGTGAGCACCTGCGGGCCCCACGGATGCCAGACGCCCTGGCGCACCTGCCGGTCGGCTTCAGCGACGCGGCGAGCCGCGGCCATTATCAACGCCCAGGCCATGTCCGCGGTGGTCTCGGTGAGCACGCCGGGCGTATTGCCAACCGGGATCCTGTGCGCCGTAGCGCTTCGAATGTCAATGTTGTCAAAGCCGACAGCCATCTGGCTGATGACTTTGAGTTTTTTGCCTGCCGCCGCGATGACCTCGGCATCCATTGGGTCGGTGAGCAAGCACAGGATGCCGTCCACCCGGCTGGCGCGGTCGATCAGTACGCTTTTTGGCGGCGCTGAGTCCAAAGGCCAGACTTCCACGTCCTCGGCGGCCGCA
>DAOUGY010000328.1:0-2632 GCA_034428975.1 Anaerolineaceae bacterium
GGTCAATTTTCTGCTTGGGTCGAATACGATACGAATCGAAATCCATGCCAGCCTCCCTTGTCGTGCAGGATCCACCGGTTGCGCCTACGAAAATGGGTGCATCCAAAGCGATGCACCCATTATAGCAAACAGCACCGGATCGTGCCGGACGTCTGTCGTTGGGTTACATAATTTTTACAGAGAGCTGCTCGCTCCACGCGCGCACGGCGTCCCAATCACGATAATCGCCTTCTTTCCACGCTCCCGATGCGCAGATGCCGCGAACAATCAACCGGTCGGGGAAGGGACGTAAATTCTTCAGGATCACCGCCCCGGCAAAACGCCCCTCGCTGACCGGCGAAACCAGTTGGCGTACCGGCTCAAAATACTCCGACACGCCCTGCCGGTACATTTCATTGTCCATGGACATGGCCATGCAGACCAAAAAGGCGGCAAACGTTTTTTGCGCCAGCTCCGAGCGGTGCGCCTTCACGAATTGCAGCGCCTCGGGCAACCATTTTCCGCCGTGAATGGCGCTGCCTACCACAACCGCGTTATACCCGCCGAGATCGGTCACGCTCGTCACCGGGCGCACATCCACCGCCGCGTCATGCTCTGCCAGTGTGCGGCCAATCGCTTCGGCCACGCCCGCGGTGGAACCCGCGCTGCTGGCATACACCACAAGAATTTTCTTGCCCATCGAATCCTCTCCCATTCGCCATTCCGGCATTGCCACCACCGGCGGTTCATTGTCCAGCAAACTCACCCCGGCGCATGTCAACGCGCCGGCGCTCAAGGTCACACCGGTGATGGCAAGAAACTGCCGCCGGCTGATGCGAGAATTGGCCATCTTTACCGCCCTTTCGATCCGCAGTTTTTTATCCGGCCAGCGACCGCGCCCATTGCGCCGCGCGCTCCAGCTCACCGCCGCGCAGGGGGCCTTCGCGATCAAGCACAATATATCCTTCCGGCGGCGCCGCCAGTTCGCCCCCCGCGGCACGCAGCAATTTGGCCATGCGCGGCGCAGCGTACCCGCCGGTTCGAACAAAAAAGCGTCCAATGACTGAATGAATATCATTCGCGTCGATGCGTGTGTCGAAGGCGGCAACCCGTTTGCCCTGCAGCGCGCGCGCCGGCAGCCCCTTCAGCCAACCCATCACCGCCGGGGTGGCATTGAAACCGCGCGTGGGTGACCCCACCAGCAGCCCTTGCGCGCCGCTCAACAATTCTGCGCTCACCCGGCTCACCGGCAGCACATCGGCCTGGTGCTCACCGTTCAGCGCTGCGCCCATCGCCTGAGCAACTTTCTCTGTGTTGCCAAACACTGAATCGTAAATGATCAGAAATTTCATGGTTCCCTCTCCCAATGGATGGTACAAATCCGGTTGGTCACTTCGTCCCAATCATTGTGCCACCCGGTGGGCCGCCTGTCCCCCGACCATCGGGCAGGATCGGCCTATCCTGTGGGATAACCCCTACTTCGTCCGGCGCGCAACAAACCGGGGCGGGTTTCCCCGCCCCGGCTGCACGGATGTGGAATGCAAACCCCGCTTATGGCCGGTCGATGATGAAGTGCGGCGAGGTCCAGGTCTCCCAATCTGCCGGGTTGCCGGAATCGCCCAGCGCCTTCAGCGACTTGAGCACCGCATAGTACTCACCGTCTGGCACCATGTAGATGGAATTGCCCGCATAGGTGTAGCCGTCAAACGGGAAGGCGAAGAAGCCTGTTGTCGTGCTGTTGCGCGGCAGGTATTCCTCGTTGTAAGCGCGGAACCAGGATTTCCCACTGGCAGCATAGATCTCCACCCGGAAGGTGCGCACCTGATGATCAAAGTGCACCAGGAAGTACGGCACATCCGTTCCGACCATGGTAAAGGTCCAGTCAGTCGGGTCGGTGACCTGATAGTAGCTTCCGGCATACAACACCGACAGCCACGGTAAGCCGTAACCACCGCTCGACATGGCCTGGATGCCCTGGTAATCGCCCACAAAGCCGGCATACGGCACGCGATAAATCTGCCCGCCGCCCACCGGAGTGAAGACGAGGTAACCACCGTACTGCCCGTTTATAGGGGCGGTGGCCGGGTTGATCGTCGCCGTAACGGTCGCGTAGCCCTTTGCCGGCACGGTCACGCTCGGGGCGCTAAACGTCACGCTGGCGCTGGACGTGAAGAACGACGGCGTGATGATCCCGCCGGTCGACAGGGCATTGACGTAGGTCAGGTTATACGTCACGGGCATCCCCGCGCTGTTCTCGATCTTCAACTTCTGCACGTAGGGGCCGGCCTGGCCTTCGCCCGCGCTGATCTTTCCAGGCTCAATCTTGGTGGTTGCCAGAATGGCCTTATCAATCTGCAGCATACCCGCCCCCTGGCGGTGGACATTATCCAGATAGCCCGGCCCCGGATTGCCCCACCAGTTCTTTGGTTCGGCTACATTTTGCAGCATGGTGCGCACAATTTGCGAATTGGTCTTGGGCTTGGCCTGCAGCAGCAGCGCTACCGCCCCGGCCACATGCGGCGAGGACATCGATGTGCCACTCAGGGTGGCATAACCGCCCAGTTCCAGCGGATAGCTGGAGTAGATGTTGCCGCCCGGCGCGCCGATATCCGGCTTGAGCGTCAGATCCGGCGACAGGCCGTACGAGCTGAAC
>DAOUGY010000329.1:0-1790 GCA_034428975.1 Anaerolineaceae bacterium
CGGGTGGCGTTGTTGATGTATTCGCTCATGGTGTCCTTTTGAAAATTAACCGGCGGGGCCGGGGATGGGTTGGCTGACCCTGAATATACGTTAAATTGTCCGGTTTGTCTTTGCGCTTGCGCAAACACCGCCCCCGGCTGTGAAATCCCTCACAGCCAATTCCGTTGACGTCTGCGCCGCTTCGTGCTATCCTGTCCCCGCGGGGAAAATGGCTCCCCCCCCTTCCACAACCATCCCGGCCGCTTGCCGGCCGAACCTACGGAGGATTTGCATGAGTTCATACCACGCCCTGCAGTGGCTGGACAGCGCCGCCGTGCGCATGCTCGACCAGCGCCTGCTGCCCCTGGAAGTCAAATATCTTGAAACGCGCGACTACCGCGAGAACGCCCGCTGGATCCGCGACATGATCATCCGCGGCGCGCCGGCCATCGGCGCCGCCGCCGGTTACGGCCTGGCCCTGGCGGCCTTCAACGAGCCGCACGCCAACCTGGATGAACTGCGCGGCGTGCTGGAAGAAGCCGCCCGCCTCACCAAGGCCGCCCGCCCCACCGCCGTCAACCTGTTCTGGGCCGTCGATCGCGTGCTGGAAGTCATCCGCCGCCCGTACGACTCGGTGCAGGCGCTGCAGGCCGCCGTGCTGGCCGAAGCGCACGAGATCAACGAAGAAAACCTGCGCTCCAACATCGCCATCGGGCAGAACGCCCAGGCCGTGGTGCCCCCCGGCGCAGTCTTCGTGCATCACTGCAACACCGGCCCGCTGGCCACCGTTGAACACGGTACCGCGCTGGGCGTGATCCTCACCGCCCATGCCCGGGGTAACAACGTGTTTGTGTACGTGGACGAAACCCGCCCGCGCCTGCAAGGCGCGCGCCTGACCTCGTGGGAACTGAAAGAAGCCGGCGTGCCGCATGCCATCATTGCCGACGGCGCTTCGGGCTACGTGATGAAATACCGTCACGTGGATCTGTGCGTGGTGGGCTGCGATCGCATCGCCGCCAACGGCGACACCGCCAACAAGATCGGCACGTACAACCTGGCGCTGGTCGCCCGCGCCCACGGCGTGCCCTTCTACGTGGTCGGCCCCACCAGCACCGTCGATCTGTCCATCCCTACCGGCGATTCGATCCACATCGAAGAGCGCTCCGCCGACGAAGTCACCCACATCGGCAGCGAGCAGGTCGCCCCGGACGGCGTGGACGTTTTCAACCCGGCCTTCGATGTCACCCCCGCCGAATACATCACCGGCATCATCACCGAAGCCGGCATCGCCTACCCGCCCTTCAGCGAGAGCCTGCCCGCCATGGTGGAAAAAGCCCGCGCCATGCACCGCCAGGCGCGCTAACCCCGCTTTAAACGCATCGTGTTTCATGCAGCGGCCACAATGGCTGCTGCTTTTTTTATTCCCGCCGGATTTCCCCTGTTGCCGTGCGCAAAATTATGATACACTTTCCCTATGAAAATCGTCGTGAGAGGACAGGCCAAACCATGAACTTCGAGCTGCTCCCCAGGGTTGCTGTTGGGTTTGCTTCCCAATAGGAGTGCGCCTGCTCACGGTTTATCTATACGAATAATCCGACGGCCGCGGCGCATTCCCTCCCGCGGCTGTTTTTTTGCCTTGCGTACCCCCGCGGGCGCCCCTTGCGCGGCTGTTTCATCGTCATCCCCGGCCTGTCTCACGCACGACCCTCTGTGGAGGTCCAATGTCCATCCTCACCGCCAACAATCTGGGCCTGTCTTTCGGCGCCTTTGATTTGTTTAAGGGAATTTCGGTATCCATTGCCAACGATAGC
>DAOUGY010000330.1:0-8608 GCA_034428975.1 Anaerolineaceae bacterium
CCGCAAGATCCAGATATTTCCCCAAACACCTGCCACCCTACGGTACCCCGTAAATGGTTCAAGAACGTTTGGGCATATCGCGGCTGGCCAGAATATCGACACCCGTATCCAGCACATTGGCCACGATCACCGCGCCCATCTGCACCGGCGCCACCACTTCCACCTTGCGAAGCACTTCGGTCAGGTCGATAATTTGGCCTTTGGGAAACGGCTCGGACGTATACACCGGCAGCAGCGGGTGAATGCCGCGCTTGATGCGCACTGTGCTGGCCACCATGCGGCGCGGATCGGTCAGCTCACGCTGCACATATTCCTTGCCGCGCTTGCAGCCGCCCTTCACATCAATGACCGTTTTGCCATCGTGGGTCACTTTGAGCGAGCAGCCCTGCGGGCAGGTGATGCACAAAATCTTGCTTTCTTCAATCATGACAGCCTCCTACCGCTTGACCACGGCGATGGTCATCTCGTGCGCATTACGCGCCGCGTCATAGGCATCCACCGGAATTTCCACGGTGATAATTTCGCCGGGGCGGGCATACGGCGCGCCCTTGCGCTGCACATAGGTATCGTTGATGCGCACTTCCACCCACACCGGCGACTCGATCGGCTTGCTCACGCGCAATTGCAGGCGCACCGGCGCTTCTGCCAGCGATTCGCGGTCGATGGTGTGCGGCACCACGTAGCGCACGTTTTCGCCGGCTTTCAGCGTCACATGGCGGATGGCGCGGTTGCGCTCGCGGATGGCAAACTTGGCGGCGCTGACACCCGCATGTGTGCCGGCTTCTGACACCCAGTCCACCAGATCGTAGACATGCACCACGTTGCCGGCGGCAAAAATGCCCGGCACGTTGGTTTCCAGGCGGTCGTCGATGTACGGACCGCCGATCAGCGGGTCAATCTTCACCCCGGCCTTCTTGGAAAGCTCGTTCTCCGGGATGAGCCCCACCGAAAGCAGCAGCGTATCGCACGGGATGACCTGCTCAGTGCCGGGGATGGGTTTCCATTTTTCGTCCACGCGCACCGTTTCCACCGCTTCCACGCGGTTATGCCCGATGATGCGCGACACCGTGTGGCTGAGGTGCAGTGGAATATCGTAATCCAACAGGCACTGCACATAGTTGCGCGTCAGGCCGGTCAGGTAGGGCATCACTTCCATCACGCCTTCCACCCTGGCGCCTTCCAGCGTCAGGCGGCGCGCCATGATCATGCCGATATCGCCCGAGCCAAGGATGACGAATTTCTTGCCGGGCATGTAGCCTTCCACGTTCACCCAGCGCTGGGCCGTACCGGCGGTATACACACCGTTCGGGCGCGCGCCGGGGATGCGAATCTGGGCGCGGGTGCGTTCGCGGCAGCCCATCGCCAGCACTATGGCACGCGCCTGGATATCCACAAAGCCGCTGGACTTGCCGCTGGCGAAAATGCGCCGCTGCGGCGTGATATCCAGCACCATCGTGTCCAGCAGCGGTTCCACACCGATGGCCAGGGCTTCATTTATATAACGCTGAGCATATGCCGGACCGGGCAGGTCCTCTTTGAAGGTTTCCAGGCCAAACCCGTTGTGGATGCACTGCTGCAAAATGCCGCCCAGTTCCCGGTCGCGTTCAATCAACAACACGTCATCCGCGCCGTTCTTCTTCGCGGCAATGGCCGCGGCCAGGCCGCCGGGGCCGGCTCCAATCACGACCACATCGTAAATCTCTTTCTTAATCATCGGCGGCCTCTACTTTCTTGGTGGGGCGGAACAAAAACTCGGAGCCGGGACCCTTCTTGGTGACCTGCTCGGGCGGGATGCCCAGCTCGCGCGACAGAATGTCCACCACGCGCGGCATATCGAAAGCGCCCTGGCAGCGCCCCGTGCCCAGCCAGGTGCGCCGCTTGATGGCGTCGTAGTTGGTGGCGGGGATGGGCGCGTGAATCTCGGCGACGATCTCACCCTCGGTGATCGTTTCGCAGCGGCACACAATCCGTCCATAACGCGCGTCGGCCTGAATCAGCTTCATCTGCGCCTCGCGCGACAGTTTGCGGAAATGCGGCCGCGGCGGGCGCACCGGATTCCACTCGGGTTTTTCTTCCAGCTTTTCACCGGCATCGCGCATCAGCTCAACCACGCGCGTGGCAATGGCCGGCGCCGAGGTCAGGCCCGGCGATTCAATGCCGCCCAGGTTGACAAAGCCCAGCGGATTGGAATAGGTTTCGATGATGAAATCGCTGTTGGTGGCATTGCCGTGCGGGCGCAGCCCGGCGAAGAAGGCGATCATAAAGCGCGGCGACAGGCCGGGCACCAGCTTCTGCGCGCCCCGCCAGATCTCCTCGATGCCCTCTTCGGTAATCGAAACATCTTCGGGGTCTTCGATGGATTGGGCGTTCGGCCCGACGATGGCGTTGCCGTGCGTGGTGGTGGTGACCAGAATGCCCTTGCCCTTTTCCGACGGCACCGGGAAGAGCACGTTGTTGACCTGAATATCGGCGCGGTCAAGCACCGAATATTGCCCACGGCGCGGCGTGATGTGAAATTCCGGGTGCACGCCGGCTTTGTGCATCACCACATCCGAGAAAAGGCCGGCGGCGTTGATCGCCCAGCGGCAACCGAAGCGCCCGCGGTTGGTCTGCACTCCCACAATGCGCCCGTGCTTGATCTCAAAATCCTCAAACTCCGTGTTCAACATCACCGTTGCGCCGTTTTGCACCGCGTTTTCGGCCGCCGAAATGGTGGCCATGAAGGTATCCACGATGCCGCCGGTGGTGGCCCACAGCGCGCCGCTGACATCCGGGTTGATGTTCGGCTCGCGGAAACGCACCTCATCCGCGCTGATCAGGCGCATGCCGGGCACGCCGTTGCGCTTGCCGCGCTCCATCAGCGTTTGCAAAATTTCAAATTCTTCCTGCCCAACCGCCACCACGTAATCGCCGCGGCGATCGTATTCAAAGCCCAGTTCGCCGGAGAGCGCATCCCACATGGGGTTGCCGAGGACGTTCATCTGTGCTTTCAGCGTTCCAGGAAGGGGATCGTAACCGGCGTGAATGATGCCGGAGTTGGCCGAGCTGGCTCCCATGCCAAGATCGGCGCCTTTCTCAATGAGCAGGATGCTGAGCTTGTAGCGCGACAGGAAACGCGCCGTCATGCAGCCCACCACCCCGCCTCCGATGATAATCACGTCATACGTTTTCATGGGCGAATCTCTCACAAGACAGAATAGGACCGGCTTCAACAGGAACCACCGATGACCCTCGGTTGAGAGGACGCTGCCTCGATATCCCCTTGCGTGCGGCAGGGCAAGTCGATGGTCAGGCGCACAACATCCGCCAGTTGCGCAGAGCGGCAACGTGGCGGGTGTTGTTCATTTTCCATCAATAAAGGGGGAAACCAGTAAATTGGATGACGATATCCATATTGATTATACAGTTCTGACACAAATAAACACACTATTTGCACAAACGTGAAAGTGCTCCAAAGCCCGCCGGACATATTTTCCCAGAATGGTTGCACATTCGTGCAGTCCGCTGTATAGTCAGATTACCCCATTCCACGAGGGAGTTTGCTGCATGCAGAACCCCGAAAAGATCGCCGAAGCCATCCGCGTGGCGCGCATGTACTACACCCACAATATGACCACCGAATCGATCGCCCGCGAATTGAACCAGTCGCGCTCCACCGTCTCGCGCCTGCTGTCCTTTGCACGCAGCGAAGGACTGGTGAGCATCCACATCACCGACCCCAACGAACATCCGCAATTGTTGGAAAAGAAGATCGTGGACGAGTTCAAAATCAAGCGCGCGCACGTCGTGCCGGTCTCTGACCGGCTGAGCGAAGTGGAGTGGCTGGAGCGCGTGGCGCAGTACACTGCCAATTACCTCAACACTGTCATCACCTCCAACATGATCCTGGGCATCGCCTGGGGCACCACCAACAGCGCCGTGGCGCGCCATCTGCTGCCCAAGGCCACCCACAACGCCCAAATCGTGCAGCTCAACGGTGCCGGCAACACCCAGACCACCGGCATTGAGTACGCCAGCGAAATCATCATGCGCTTTGCCCAGAACTACGGCGCGCAGGCGCACCTCTTCCCGGTGCCCACCTTTTTTGACCGCGCCGCCACCAAACGCGCCATGTGGGAAGAGGGCAGTATCAAACGCATTTTGGACCTGCAAAGCAAGACCGATCTGCTGCTCTATTCCATCGGCGCGGTGGATGCCGGCATCCCCAGTCATGTGTACAGCGGCGGGTATTTAAAGAAGAGCGATTATCAGGAGCTGAACGCCGGCAACATCGCCGGCGACATCGCCACCGTTTTCTTCCGCGAAGACGGCAGCTTTGAAGGCATCCCGCTCAATGAACGCTCCAGCGGCCCCAACCTGCGTCTGTTTCAAACCCGCCCGGGCATTTGCGTCATTTCCGGGCTGGCCAAAGTGCGCGGGCTGCACGCCGCGCTACGCGGGCGGCTGCTCACCGAGCTGATTGTGGACGAACCCACCGCGCGCAAGCTGGTGGAAAATTACATCAAACCGTGAGTGAGGACTACCATCAAAGCATCATTTTCGGCAAATTCAGGCAATCTTCTATTCGTGCTCGAAATGGGGCATTCTTGTGTTATACTCACGCCAACGTATTCAATAAATAGATACACTTTATCTGTTTAAATTTATCAATACCTGAGCCGGGACCCCCTTTGGCTCAAGTGTTAGCCAAAAGGACCCATAGTGAGTTTCGAACCCTTTGCTTTCTACCCGCAAATCCGCGCGGGTATCTCTTCGGCCGGGTATACCACCCCCACCCCCATTCAAAGCCAGACCATTCCCTCCGTGATGAGCGGTCGTGATGTGCTGGGCCTGGCACAGACCGGCACCGGCAAAACCGCGGCCTTTGTGTTGCCCATTCTGCAGCGCCTGATGAAAGGCCCGCGCGGTAAACAGCGCGCGCTGATCCTCTCGCCCACCCGTGAACTGGCCGAGCAAACCCACAGCGTCATTCAGGCGCTGGGCGGGCGCACGTATGTGCGCAGCATGACCATCTACGGCGGCGTCGGCGCTTTGCCGCAGGTCAAAGGCCTGCGTGGCGGCATCGAAATCATCGTCGCCTGCCCCGGTCGCCTGCTGGATCTGATGAACCAGGGCGCCGTCAACCTGGCCAATATCGAAGTGCTGGTGCTGGACGAAGCCGACCAGATGTTTGACATGGGCTTTCTACCCAATATCCGCCGCATTGTTGCCGCCCTGCCGCAAAAACGCCAGACGCTGCTCTTCTCGGCCACCATGCCCGATGAAATCCGCGGGCTGGCCCTGGAAATGCTGCACGACCCCGTGACGGTGGAAATTGACGCCTCGCGCCCGGTGGAAAGCGTGCAGCAGGCCGTCTTCGCCGTAGAACAGGACGGCAAATACGACATCCTGGTCGACCTGCTGGGCAAAGCCGGCAGCGGACAGGTGCTGGTCTTCACCCGCACCAAACACCGCGCCAAGCGCCTGGCGCTGCAACTGGCCAAGGCCGGCGTCGCGGCCACCTCGCTGCAAGGCAACCTGTCGCAAAATCAACGCCAGGTCGCTATGGATGGTTTCCGCAGCGGGCGCTGGAAGGTGATGGTCGCCACGGATATTGCCGCGCGCGGCATCGACATCACCCAGGTGTCGCACGTCATCAACTACGACGTGCCCGACACCGCCGAAGCCTACACCCACCGCATCGGCCGCACCGGGCGCATGGCGCGCATCGGCACCGCCTACACCCTGGCCACGCGAGAAGACCTGCCCATGATCCGTTCCATTGAGCGCCTGCTGGGCAAACCGCTCAAGCGCATCAACAACGCGCCGGCTGCCGAACGCACGCCCGCCATGGCGCGCTAGACAGCCCTTTTCCAAAACACATCGAGGCGGTCTGAAGAATTTTCAGACCGCCTCGAATTTTAACCTTTGCCCGGGAACGGCGTGCCCATTCTCTGGCTCGCGGTGGATCATACCCCGATCGTTTGCCGATTCCGCCGCGCGGCAGAACGCATCCGGCCACTGACGTTGATCTGCCATTCAGGCCCGGTTATTTTGCAAGATCCCCTATAATAAGGCTAAAGATGGCATAGCCGCTTCCTATTATCCCTCCCCGGAGAAATCTTCCATGACCATCCTGCCTGAAGACTTGATTAAACTGGCCCTGGCGGTGCTGGCCGGCGGGCTGATCGGCCTGGAGCGTGAGTTCCGCGACAAAGCCGCCGGTTTCCGCACACTGATCTTCATCTGCCTGGGCGCCGCGCTCTTCACTCTGCTCTCGGCCAAAATCGCCGGCGAAAACGACCCCACGCGCATCGCCGCCAACATCGTCAGCGGCGTGGGCTTTTTGGGCGCGGGCGTCATCCTGCGCGAAGGCGGGCGCGTCACCGGGCTGACCACCGCCGCCACCATCTGGCTGACGGCCGCCATCGGCATGGGGGTGGGCAGCGGACAGTACGCCCTGGCGGGCGCGGTGGTGGCGCTTTCCATGATTGTGCTGTGGCTCTTTCCCGCCGCCGAAGGCTGGCTGGACAATCTGCGCGAGGACCGCACCTATGAACTGGTTTGCCCGCTGAATGTAGATAAAATCGCTCAATTGGAGCAGGCCTTTGAGCACAGCGGCCTGCGCGTGCAGGATCACCGCGCCACCAAACGCGGCGACGAAATGGTGTTGAGCTGGCGCGCGCGCGGGTCCATGCCGGCGCACCGCCGCCTGCTGGAAACGCTCTTCGCCGATCCTGAAATCCGTGAGTGCCGCTTTTAACGAATCGGACAGATAGGAGTATCTTCCTGTGAAAAACAGGACAATATTAAGAATTTGATGAATTGAATCCGCCACGGCATATGCCACAATGATTTCAACTTAATAGGTGTGGGGGGGGCTGTGATCTTGTCGCTTAATTTGGTCGCCTTGGAGGGGAAACCTTTCTGAAACGACGGGGGAGCCAGTGGCGAAACCGACCCTGCGGTCGGTTTTTTGTATTTCTGGATCAAAGGGAGGGACCATGACTACCAGAACTACTCGCCGAATTTCATCGCTGCTCAATCTCATTGTCATACTTGCCATGATGTTCGCCTCGCCGCTGCAAATGGCGGCGCAGGCTTACACCGAAACCGACCAGGAGGATTATGCGCCTGGTTCGGAAGTCCTTGTTTACGGCGATAACAGCAACTTCGACACCAGCGCCGGAGAAGGCTACAAGGTTGGAGAGACGGTGCGGGTGACCGTCATCCAACCGGTGCTGCCCGACCCACTCACCTGCGATGCCGTGGTGACCGAAACCGGCTACTGGGAGTGCAAGATCCAGCTCAACACCGATCCCGCTTACGCCGTGGGGTACTATGAGTACTCCACCCTCGGCCTGGAAAGCGGCACCACCGAAACGCACTTCTTCACCGATGCCAATATTGGCGTGGGAGCGTACGACCAGTGTGCCAACGGCACCGGCAGCGGCCCCACCTGTGATTGGATCTACGGCAATCTGAACTCTAACAACTCGATGTACACCGAGGGGGACTCCACCGTGCAGCGCCTGTGGCTGACCGGTATGCCTGCCGGTTCCACTCACACCGTCACCCTCAAGTACGGCACAACCAAGGGCGGCAAACACGCCTATGATTTTCTCACCACCTGGAACTGGTCGGAGAATTGGGTCACCCAGACCGACCTGTGCAGCGGAATTGCCGGCTGCATGACCGCCGCGCAAGACACACTCGCCATTCCAGTGGACCCCAACGCCGGCGGTTTTGACGCCGCCATTGCCTCGCGCCTGTTCACCATGCGCGGCGGCGATCTGACCAGCGCCACCACCCCCACCATGGTCAGCGGCGCCTACACTGGCGACAGCGAAACAGCCATCACCATCACCTTCACAGTGCCCAGCACGGGCGACATGTGCTACAAAAAAGGCGGAGCCACGCTGTGCGACGTGGTGCTGTGGTTTGGCGCGCACGTAGCCGCCCAGGCCGACTGGGGCATTGGCACCGGCGCCGGCAACATCTCCGGGTCACCGTACCATGTGGCCCTGGATGCCGTGGACGGCGCCGCCATTGGCCAGCGAGACAACCAGATGCAATCCGGCGCGGTCATCCCCAACGGCACGGTGGTCATCGTTAAGGACGCCGTTCCCAACGACGCCCAGGATTTCAGCTTCCACGTGACCAACGGATTGGTTACCCAAGACTTCCTGTTGGACGATGATTCCGACATCACCCTGCCCAACAGCCGCACCTTCAGCCTGCCACCCGGAACGTGGACGGCTTCCGAACTGTCCATTCCCGCGGGCTGGA
Source organism: Anaerolineaceae bacterium (assembly GCA_034428975.1). Taxonomy (GTDB): domain Bacteria; phylum Chloroflexota; class Anaerolineae; order Anaerolineales; family Anaerolineaceae; genus DAOUGY01. The sequence goes on from DAOUGY010000330.1 coordinate 8,269, forward strand.
ACCTGACCAACCTGGTGTGCGTTGACCCGACCAGCAACACCACCGTCAATCTCGCCACCGCCACGGCCAGCATCAACCTGGCTGCGGCCGAGACGGTCACCTGCACCTTCACCGACACCAAGGGCGGGAACATCATCGTCGTCAAGCAGACCGATCCGGACGGCATGGCCGGCTCGTTCGAATTTGACCCGAGCTGGGGCGCCAACTTCTTCCTGAGCGACGGGCAGTCAAACGACAGCGGCATGCTGCCGCCGGGAACCTACTCGGTGGCGGAAGTCAACCTGTCGCCCGTCTGGCAGTACACCGGCGCCACCTGCAGTGACGGCAGCCCGATCACGGC
>DAOUGY010000331.1:0-15484 GCA_034428975.1 Anaerolineaceae bacterium
ACCCTGATGAACAAAGCCCTGGAGAACGCTGGTATGAGCGACAGCGGGCTGTTTGACGGCGCGACCATTGTTGGTTTTGCCTTCAATGACCCGCCCGCGATGGCCAAGGTTTTCAGTGATGCGACCCGCAACACCGAGATCTTCAAGATCCGTGGTGGTTACCTGGGCACGCAGGCGATGAACCCGGCCGCAGTAAAATCGCTGGCTGACCTGCCGCCGCTGCCCGTGATGCGCGCCCGCTTGCTGGGCGTTCTGCAGGCCCCGGCTGCCCAGCTGGTCCGCACGGTTGCCGAACCGGCTCGCTCGCTGGCTTCCGTCTTCCGCGCGTATTCTGAAAAGGATAACGCTCCGGCCGCTGAAGCTGCGGCTGCGTAATTTCCTGGCCGCTCCGGCCTGTACGTTGGGAGCGGGCTTGATAAAAATAATAAATCTTGAAAGACTGAATTTTTGAAGGAGTTTTTGAAATGGCTGACCTGAACGCTTTAGTTGATCAATTGAGCACGCTTTCCGTCCTGGAAGCGGCTGAGCTCGTCAAGAAACTGGAAGAGAAGTGGGGCGTTTCCGCCGCCGCTCCCGTCGCCGTGGCTGCTGCCGGTGGGGCTGCCCCCGCCGCCGCTGCTGAGCCCGTTGAGGAAAAGACCGAGTTCGACGTGGTCCTCAAGGACGCCGGCCCCAAGAAGATCGAGACCATCAAAGTCATTCGCCAGCTCACCAACCTGGGCCTGGTGGAAGCCAAGACCATGGCCGAGACCGCCGGCGCCAAGGTGCTGAGCGCTGTCTCCAAGGACGCCGCTGCCGACGCCAAGAAGAAGCTCGAAGAAGCCGGCGCTGTCGTCGAAGTTGCTTAATTCTTCACCCGAAGAATAACAACAACAAAAAGGGCTGTCCCGCGAGGGGCAGCCCTTTTTTTCTTTGTCCAGCCAGAAAAAATGCCGCCGCGATCGGTGAGGGTCGCGGCGGGCTGGAAAAGCCGGGGAGAAGAAGGGGGAGGTTCAGGCGGCGATGCTTTTGACCTTGCGGATGACCATGACCACCTTGCCCATGATGCGCAGATGTTCGGCATCGCTCTTGTTGATGTAGATGGGCTGCATGGTGGGGTTGGCAGGCTGCAGGCGGATGCGGTCTTTTTCGCGGTAGTAATACTTGAGCGTGGTGGAGTTTTCGTTGTCCAGCCAGACGGCTACCATCTCGCCGTTGTTGGCGCTCTCGGCGTGGCGCATGATGACGATGTCGCCATCGTTGACCATCGCGTCGATCATCGAGTCGCCGTCCACTTCCAGGGCGAACAGGTCGCTGACCTTTTCGCGCGGGCCGAACAGACTGCGCGCCACTTCCACGCTGGTTTCCGGGTCAAAGTAACCGACGGAGGAATCGGGCGGCATGGGCAGCGGGGCGCTGGCGACGATGCGGCCGTGGATGGGGATGTTCAACATTTCGCTGACCATGGCGCCGACTTTGGCGGCGGCCTGTTTGACCTGCTCCAGCACGCTTTCGGGTTCTTCCACAGGTTTCTGCACGCGAATGCTGCGCGAGATGCGGTCGTCGCGCGAGATGTAGTCCATTTTTTGGAGTTGGTCAAGGTAGTAATCGACCAGTGAAGTGGATTTAACGCCAATGCTGTCGCCAATTTGCCGGATGGAGGGCGAGTAGCCGTATTCATCCTGGAATCGGGTCAGGAAATCCATGATCTTACGGTGTCGTTCGCTGAGACCTGCAGTTTTTCGGGCCATAGTACCTCCTAGACCAGCATTAACTCGTTCATATGTACTATGTAAATAATACCCGAACAATCGTTCCATGTCAAGCGGTTTTTGTGAAGAAATACTGGAAGGGGATGAAAAATGGCGCAGCTTTGGCGTACAATACGAGCAGGCCGTTGGCTGGGAGCACGACAGGAGGTGACACCATGGCAGTGTTTGACTGGAAGAAAACCTACAAGACTTGTTATTTGCCGGATGCGCGCAAAGGCTTTCATTTTGTGGATGTGCCTGCGATGAACTTTTTGATGATGGACGGGCACGGCGACCCGAACACCAACCCCGAGTATTCGGAAACGCTCAACACGCTCTACAGTGTGGCCTACACGCTCAAGTTTGCGCTGAAGCCGCACGGGGTGGAGTTCAGCGTCCCCCCGCTGGAAGGGTTGTGGTGGCTGGAAGGGGATATGCGCGAGTTTGTGGGCGCGAGCAAAGAGCGCTGGCTGTGGCGCATGATGATCATGCTGCCTCCGGAAGTGACGGCGACGGCGGTGGAACATGCGCGCGCCGAAGCGGCAAAAAAGAAGGACCTGCCGCTGCTGCCGCGCTTACGGTTTGAGCCGTTTGCCGAGGGGCACTGTGCCCAGGTGTTGTACACCGGCGCGTATGCCGATGAAGGGCCGACGATTGCCGCGTTGCACGAATACATTCGCCAGAACGGCGGTGAGTTGCGCGGGGACCATCATGAAATTTATCTGGGGGATCCGCGCCGCACGGCGCCGGAAAAGCTGAAGACTGTCATCCGCCAGCCGGTGAAACGATCTTAGGCGCGTTCGCTTTTGGGCCGGGCGAAGAAGGCAAACAGCACGCTGAGCAGGTAGAGCACGATCAGCGGCGCCATCAACAGCGCCATGTTGACCGGGTCGACGGTGGGGGTGATCATGGCGGAGACCACGGCGATGATGACGATGGCGTAGCGCCAGTATTTGAGCAGCATGCGCGCGTTGACCAGCCCGATGCGCGCCAGGGCAAAGACCAGCAGCGGCATCTGGAAGGTCACGCCCATCCAGAAAATCAGGCTGGTGACGAAGTTGACGTAATTGTTCAGGCGCACGGTGGTTTGCACGCCCAAAAAGCTGGTCAGAAACGTCAGCGCCGACGGCAGCATGATGAAATACGAAAAGCCCGCCCCGGCCAGGAAGAGCAAGGTGATGGCCGGGATGATCAGAAAGATCCAGCGTTTTTCGTTTTTTTGCAGCGCCGGCATGATGAAGGCCAGCAGCTCATAGAGAATGAAGGGCAGCGCGGCGACGAACCCGGTGAGCAGCGACACGCGCATGAACACGCCCATGTTTTCGGTCACTTCGATGGATTGCAGGTTTTGCAGGCCGCCGATCGGCAGCGTCAGCTTTTGCAGCACCCACTCGGCCACGGCAAAACTGGCCACGGTGGTGACGCCCAGCACCGCCAGCGAAATGAGCAGCCGGCGGCGCAATTCGTCGATATGCGGTTTCAGTTCCTGCCAGATGCTGCGGTCGGTGTTTTCCATGGGGTGTTGAAAGGCGTGATACCGGTCAGGCCGCGGTGGGCGGTTGCGATTCGTCTGTGGGGGCGTCGGGCGCAGGCGCGGCGGGGGGCGTGGTCTCCGCCTCAGCCGGTGCGGGTTCGGGTGTCGCGGGCGGCGGGGTGGGGCCGAGAACAGCGGGCGCAGGCGGCGGCGTGTAGGGCTTGGGCGCCCAACCGTCCGGTTGAATGGTTCCCAGGCTTTCGCGAGTCTTCTTTAATTCCTCTTCCAGCCCGGCCTCACGCAAGAGTTGATTGGGCAGTTCCTGAATCTCACGGATGGTGCCGCGCGTATCCGCCCAAAAGGTGGACTGTGTAAAACGGCGCACGGCGCGCGCCGCTTTGCGCGCACCGTTGGCCATCTCTTCCGGACCGAGCAAGATCAGCGCCAGGAGCAGGACGAGAATAAATTCCAGGGGGCCGACACCCAGAATTTCCATAGGCGCGGAAGATTACTGATCTTCCTTTTTCTCTTGCCCTTCGTTATTGTCTTTGTCGCTGCCGATGCCTTCACGGAAGTTGCGAATGCCTCTGCCCAGTTCCGAAGCGATTTTCGCAATGCGTCCCGGGCCGAAGAGCAGCAGGACGATAACCAAAACCAGTAAAATCTCAGGCCAGCCAGGTCGAATCATGGTTTTCTCCTTCTTTTGACATGCGAAACCGATTTTCGCATTGTGCCTTGATTATACCGCAGGCGTAAAGACCTGAAAAATGGACATGGAAAATCTGGCCTGTTTGGGCGAAGATGTGGCCCTTTTTTTACGCCGGCCCCGCGCGGGTTGAATCTTGCGTCCGGGCTGGCGGGCTTTATAATCAGGATAAACCACATCTCTGTCAAGGACCGGCATGATCGTACTCTCGTCATGGATGATTCAATTGTTGGCCGGCGGCGCGCTGGGCGTGCTGGTGGCCCTCGCCGCATATCGCGCGCAAGCGCTCTCCCGTTCCGGCGGGCTGGCGGCCGCCGCGCTGGGGTTTGTTTATTTTGGCCTGGGCGGATGGCGCGCGGCGCTGCTGCTGCTGGCCTTTTTCATCTCCTCCAGCATCCTCTCGCGCCTTTTCCGCCGTCGAAAACTGCGCTTTGACGAAAAGTTTTCCAAAGGGTCGCAGCGGGATGCCGGACAGGTGCTGGCCAACGGCGGGCTGGGCGCGCTGTTTGTGCTGGCCGGGCTGGCATTTTCCGGGCAGGCGTGGCCGTGGGTGGGCCTTGCGGCGGCGTTGGCGGCGGTCAATGCCGATACCTGGGCCACCGAGCTGGGTGTGCTGGCGCGCAGCGCCCCGCGCCTGATCACCACCGGCAAACCGGTCGAGCCGGGCACATCAGGCGCGGTCAGCCCGGCGGGGATGCTGGCGGCGCTGGGCGGCGCGGCGTTGATCGCCATACCGGCTGAACTGGCCTCGCCCCTGGCGCTGGGCGGCGGGGTGTCCGCGGCGCTGCTGCGCATTGCGCTGATCAGCCTGGCGGGACTGTTTGGCAGTCTGGCCGATTCCTTTCTGGGCGCCACGCTGCAAGCCATTTACACTTGCCCGGCCTGCCGCAAAGAGACCGAACGTCACCCGCTGCACCTGTGCGGAACGCCCACCACACGCACGCGCGGCCTGGCCTGGATGAACAACGATGCGGTCAATTTTCTGTGTTCGTTGAGCGGCGCGGCGCTGGCCGTGCTGTTTACATTGCTCGTCTCGACATTGTTTCAACCGATTTCAGGAGGCATGTCGATGGATACTTTCCCCTTTTCGTCGCCCGCGTTTGAGAACGGGCAGCCCATCCCGGCGCGGTTTACCTGCAGCGGTGAAAATCGCTCGCCGGAGCTGCGCTGGTCGGGTGTGCCGGACAGCGCCCGCAGCCTGGCGTTGATCGTCGACGACCCCGATGCGCCGGTGGGCGTCTTTGTGCACTGGGTGCTCTACAACATGGATGCATCGGTGACCGGATTGCCCGAGGGCCTGGCCAAAACGGCGCAGATCGCCGGTGCTGGCACGCAGGGCGGCAACGATTTTCGCAAGACCGGTTACGATGGCCCCTGCCCGCCGGCGGGCAAGCCGCATCGTTATTTCTTCAAACTCTACGCGCTGGACCTGCCCCCAACGCTGCCTGCCGGGTTGAACAAGGCCGGGCTGCTCAAGCAGATCGAAGGCCATGTGCTGGCTGAAGCGCAGTGGATGGGCACGTTCCAACGCTGATCGCATCCCCACAATTTTGGAGGCCGCCCTTTGCCGCGCGCAACCCGCATCTATCTGCTCTACACCACCGTCAGCGCCGCGCTGTTCTGGATGGTCTTCACCGTCAACAGCATTTACTTCGTCACGGTGGCGAAGCTTGACCCCTTGCAGCTCGTGCTGGTCGGTACGGCGCTGGAACTTTCGGTGTTTCTCTTTGAAGTACCCACCGGCATCGTCGCCGATGTGGTCAGCCGGCGCCTGTCGGTGATCATCGGCGTGTTTTTGATCGGTGCGGGCTTTCTGCTCACCGGCGCGGTGCCGCACTTTTGGCCGATTGTGGCGGCGCAGGCGCTGTGGGGCGTGGGTTATACCTTCACCAGCGGCGCGCTGCAAGCCTGGATCAGTGACGAGATTGGCGAGGAGCATGCCGCGGCGGCCTTTTTGCGCGCGGCGCACTGGGAGCAGTGGGGCGCGCTGGCGGGCATCGGGTTGAGCGTTGGACTGGCCGGCTGGAGTCTTCAGGCGCCCATTCTGGCGGGCGGGGCGTTGTTCTTCCCGCTGGGGGTATTCCTCATTGCCTTCATGCCCGAGCATGGTTTTAAGCCCACACCGGCCGCCGAGCGCGGCACGGCACGGCGCATGATCGACACGCTGCGCAGCGGGGTGGGCATGACGCGCCGCCGACCGGTGCTGCTGCTCATCCTGGGCGTGGGTTTTTTTTACGGCCTGTACAGCGAGGGCTTTGACCGGCTGTGGACGGCGCACATGCTGGAACGATTTGTCTTCCCCACGTGGGGCGGCCTGTCCAGCGTGACCTGGTTTGGAATCTTGCAGGCCGGGGCCATGTTGTTGACGGCGCTGGCCACCGGCTGGTTAAGCCGCCGGCTGGGCAACCCGCGCCCCGAAACGCTGGCGCGCGCCATGAGCGTGACCAGCACACTGCTGGTGGCCGGGCTGGTCGGTTTTGCGTTGGCCGGGCAGTTTTTGGCGGCGGTGGCGCTCTATTGGGCCATCAGCGTGCTGCGCCAGGTCAATTACCCGCTGTACACCGCCTGGGTCAATCACCGCGTGGACCCGCAGGTGCGCGCCACGGTGATATCGCTCTCCAGTCAGGTGGATGCCTTTGGACAGATCGGCGGCGGGCCGCTGGTGGGCGCGCTGGCGCGCGCCACCACGCTGCAAACCGGGCTGCTGGGTTCGGCGGCGCTGCTGGCGCCGGTGTTGGGGCTGTTGCTGCGCATTGTGCGCGGGGCCGGGGAATCGACGGGGGATCCGACGGTTTCACCGCAGATGGAAACCGATGGGGGATGAGCATACCCCGCCGCGCCCGGATGCGCCGGCTATTAAGGCTCCGAAGGTCCGCCGGCTTCGGCCGTGGACATGACGCGAGACCTTCGGAAATTGGTTTGCCCTTTTTCTTTCTTCCTTGCGGCTTTGCGTGAGATTTTATCCAGCCACGGGAGTTGCCGAACTCTCGACCGCGGTTGGAGCGGTATCGGGCAACAGATCGGGCAGCTCGCTTTCGACGTTGCGGATGCGCGGATGGGTGGCCGCCAGCGCCGTGACGATCAGCAGAAAGATCCCGGCCAAAACGTACATCAACCCCATGCCGCGCCCCGCGCCGCTGCCCAACAGCGCAGCAACCAGGCTGCCATCCAGCGTGCCGCCGCTGCGCATGGCCGGTTCGAAGAGATTATCCGCCAGGGGGCCGGAAATGAGATACGCCAGCGGCATCATGGAGCGTGAGATCATGGTGCGGATGGCATTGGTGCGGCCCTGCGCGCCGGGCGCGATTTTGGTCTGCGCAATGGAAACGCTGCACCCGGATGCCAGCGGAATGGCGAACATCATCACAAAGTAGCCCAGGCTGATGGTGATTGCGCCGGGCGTCAGGCCGATTAGCGCCAGCCCCACGCCGGACAGCGCGATGAAGCCGATCACTCCGTGGATGCGCTTGCGCGGGCCGCCCCAGGCGCTCATCACCAGACTGCCGGCCAGCATGCCCACACCCGAAACCATCTGCACCACGCCGAGCGTGCCGGCCGAATGGCGGGAGAGCACGAGCGGGCCGGTCAGTACCGAGGCGAAGTTGAGCAGAAAGTTGACCGCGGCAAAGTAGAACATCAAAATAAACAGGCCGGTGCGCTCTTTCAGGTAGTTCCAACCGAAGGCGGCATCGGCAAACACCTGCCGCAGCCCGCGCGATTGCCCGTGGACGGGCAGCGCCTCCGGTTGGGGAATGCGCACAATGAACAGCGCTGCGACGCCGAAGAAGTAGGTCACGAAATCGATCAGAATGATGCCCTGCAGACCGATCAGGCCGAAGAGCACGCCGGCGAGCACGGGCGAGATGAGCATCTCGGTGGATTGCGCCAGTTGGATCAGCCCGTTGGCGCGCGGCAAATCCTTTTTGGGCACCAGCATGGGAATCGAGGCGCTGTAGGCCGGCTCTTGAAAGGCGCTGAAAATGGAACCGAGAAAAGCCACCAGATAGATCGATGCGATGGTTAAATGGTTGCCCAGCACCAGGAAAACTACCACCAGGGTGAGCAGCGCGTTGGCCGTATCCGACAGGATCATCAGCCAGCGGCGGTTCCAGCGGTCGGCCAGGGAGCCGCCCAGGGGTGACAGCAAAATGCGCGGCAGGCTGCCAAGCAGCACGGTGATGGCAAAAGGCGTAGCCTGGCCGGTTTCGGTGTACAGCCACACGCCCAGGGCAAAGCTGGTCAGGCCGGAGCCAATGATGGAGATGACCTGACCGGCCCAAATGATGATGAAGGAGCGCATGGATTGGGGGGTGCGTGAGTCGGTCATTCGGTCTCCGGCGTGGATGGTTCGTCTGAATAGTAGAACGTGGGGTAGAAGGCGTTGGTCCAGGCGTAGGGCACATCGGCCGGGTCGTCGCTTTCGGCGGCTTCGAACTCGGCGTGCAGCGCATTCAACCGGGCCTGAAATTCCTCGGCGCGCGATTGGCGGATGCGTACGCTGGTGCGGAAGATCATCATCGCGCGCGGCTGCTCCGGGCTGCCCTGTTGCAGCGCCATCGAGCGGGCTTCCAGACTGCGCAGCATGTCGTCGCGGGTGGTTTCGCACATGCTGCGAATGGTGGAGGCCAGGTCCTGGTTATCCTCCCCGATGGTGAAACGCAACAGATGGGGATCGATATCGATGCTGTCGGCGGCGGCCTGATATTGTTTCTCGATCAGGTTGGCCACCTGGCGGGTATCCACCACGCGCACCAGCCCAATTTTCTCGAGGGTGTTGAAATGGTAGTACAACTTGCCGGCGCTCAGGCCCAGCTTGCCGGCCACGTCGCGGACGGTGCAGATCTGGCTGCCCATGACTTCCAGGATCTGCATGCGGATGGGGTCGGCCAGCGCGCGCAGGGTGTCCAGGTCCGAAACGACAAAGGTGTGGGGGAATGTATCCACGGTGTAATTTCCTTTCTCGTTAAAATAATTTTTAACGTAAAAATATTATAGGACATTCAAAAAGATTGTCAAGGGTGAGTTTGGAATGGGCACCCTGCCCATACAATCCCCCAGAGTCTGCTGCGCAGGCAAGGGTTCGAACGGGAGACCTTTGGGGTCCGGGTTGTCCCTTGCCCTTTTTCTTTGCGGTCTTTGCGCCTTGGCGTGAGGTTTTGATCGGGTGGTCCTACGGATGGGCAGGATGAAAAAACGACGCCGGGGACGGCGTCGGGGTCAAGCACATGAGGTTGCGGGGCGTGCACAGACGGCGATTTACTTCTCGCGTAGTGGCGCCATGATCTCCTCAATCTGCTCAAGGATGTCGTTGTCGAGCCGTTCGGCGGCTTCGGCGGCGTCCAGATTCTCGTCCAACTGCTCCAGGCGTGTTGCTCCGGTAATCACACTGCTGACCTCTTTGCGGCGTAAAATCCAGCCGATGGCCAGCTGCGCGGTGGTAATCTCCAGCTCCACCGCCAGGGCGGTCAGTTTGCGCACCGCGGCGATGCGCTCGGCAGTGATGCGGTCGCGGATCCAGGCGTAATCTTCCAGCGCGGCGCGGCTGCCCTCGGGGATGCCCTCGTTATACTTGCCGGAGAGCACGCCGTAATACAGCGGGCTCCAGGTGGTCAGGCCCAGGCCCAGCTCACGGCATACCGGCATCAGGTCGTCCTCCACGCGTTTGCGGTGGAACAGGTTGTATTGCGGCTGCTCCATGCTGGGCGGGGTCAGATTGAACTGACGCGCCACGCCCCAGGCCTGCGCCACCTGCGCGGGCTGCCACTCAGATGTTCCCCAGTACAGCACCTTACCCTGCTGGATGAGCGTATCCATGGCGCGCACCACTTCTTCCATGGGCGTGTCGGGGTCAAAGCGGTGACAGAAGTACAGGTCCACATAGTCGCTGCCCAGGCGGCGCAGGGTGGCATGGATCGATTCAAAGATGTGCTTGCGCGAAAGACCGCGCCCGTTGGGGCCGGGCATGGTCGGCCAGAAGACCTTGCTGGACAGCACCAGCGCCTCGCGCGGCAGCCCCTGAATGGCGCGCCCCATCACCTCTTCCGCGCGCCCCGCCGCGTACATGTCGGCGTTGTCGAAGAAGTTGACGCCCTGTTCGTAAGCGGCATGGATCAGGTCGATGGCGGTTTGCTCTTCGATCTGATTGCCAAAGGTGATCCACGATCCCAGCGAGATTTCGCTGATTTTCAGGCCGGTGCGGCCCAAGCGGCGGTAATGCATGTGCGCCTCCTCATGTCGTGCGCGATAGGTTGGTTCCTGTGTGAATCTCTACAGTAGATTGTACTCATTTTCCGGTCAAAAAGGCGCGCCGGCAAAGTAAACCCCGGAAGAGCGCAGTCTCTTCCGGGGCGTTGTGGCGGGGATTAGCCTTCCAGTTCGGCTTCGTTGCCGGAGCCGATGCCCAGCGGTTTCCACTTGCTGCTGTCGGCGCGCAGGCGGTGTTGACCGCCGCCGCGGTTGTGCAGCTCGTCAAACCCTTCGGGCTTGATGAACATGTCCTCGCTGTCCAACAGGCCGAACACGCCCGATTGCCCCGGTTCGACGCGCTTGTTCTGGCAGAAGGAGCAGGTTTTGGGGTCATGCGGCTTGTAATCCAGCGGTTCTTCGTAGGTGGTGATATAGCCTTCGTAGTTGCGCAGGATGATCTTGTGATCGTTGTAGCTGATCAGATAGTTGGGCATGACCGGGATCTTGCCGCCGCCGCCGGGGGCATCCACCACGTAGGTGGGCACGGCGTAGCCCGAGGTGTGGCCGCGCAGGCCTTCGATGATCTCCAATCCCTTGCCGACCGGCGTGCGGAAGTGTCCGGCGCCTTCCACCAGGTCGCACTGATAGATGTAGTACGGGCGCACGCGGATTTTCACCAGATCTTGCACCAGCTTGCGCTGGGTGTGCACGCAGTCGTTCACGCCGGCCAGCAGCACCGACTGGTTGCCCAGCGGGATGCCCGCGCGGCTCAGGCGGTCGGTGGCGGCGGCCAATTCGGCGCTGATCTCGTTGGGGTGGTTGACGTGGATGTTCATCCACAGCGGGTGGTATTTCTCCAACATCTCGCACAGCTCATCGGTGACGCGCATGGGCATGAAGACCGGCACGCGCGAGCCGATGCGGATGATCTCGATGTGCGGGATTTCGCGCAGGCGGCGCAGCAGCTCTTCGAGCAGCTTGGGCGCCAGGGTCAGCGGGTCGCCGCCGGAAAGCAGCACGTCGCGCACCTGCGGGGTGTTCTTCAGGTATTCGATCTGCGCCTCAAACTCGCTGCGCGAAAACGTGGCGGAGGGGTCGCCGACGATGCGTGAGCGCGTGCAGTAGCGGCAGTAGGTGGCGCACTGCGTGGTGACCAGCATCAGAACACGGTCGGGGTAGCGGTGTACCAGCCCGGGTACCGGCGAGTGGCGGTCTTCGGCCAGGGAATCTTCCATCATGCCGGTGAAGGGCACCATTTCGGCGTCGGTGGGGATGATCTGCTTGCGAATGGGGTCCAGCGGATCGTTCGGGTCGATCAATGAGATGTAGTAAGGGGTCACGTCCACGCGGAACAGGCCGGGGGCGCTGAGCGCGCGGCGCTCACTATCGGTCAGGGTCAGGACCTTTTCGAAGTCCTCCACTGTGTTGAGGCGGTTGCTGAGCTGCCAGCGCCAGTCGTTCCATTTTTCGTCGGGAACAGAGGCATAAACCGGCGCTCGCCGGGAGGGGAAAGCGATGGGAGACATGGATTATCCTTATCAGAGGGTTGATGATTGGCGGGAACAGCTCTGCCAATGCGCGGCAAAGCAATCGACGCGTCAACGCCCCCGACGCGGCGGATCGTGATCGGTTCGGAAGAACCCGGTGATCCGTGAGTACAACATCCAAGCCATGGCTCTATTGTACGAAAAACAGAGCGTCGGGTCAATGCAATCTCCGCGCGCGAACCGGGCGGCCTATACCAGAAATAAACCCGCCTGGCGAGGGGATGGGTATGATGCAAGATATATGGCACGCCCATTCCCCCGAACGAGGTCCTATCGATGAAATTCAAATCAATCGCATATCGTTTTATCCTGGCGGGCTGCATGGTAGCGCTGCTGACCGGTTGCGCTGCGGTGGGTAACCATACCGCCGGCGCCACCACACCGGCGGCCGCTCCAGCCACGGCGGAGGATGCCAGCGCCGCCGTGTCGCCGGAGGAAGAGTCTCACGGCAAAGACGCGGAACCCAACTATGCGGTGGTGTTCCCCCAGGATACGGTCAACCGCATGGATATCACCCTGTCGCAACAGGCCTGGGCTGATTTGCAGGCCGAGATGACCGGGCAGTTCGGCGAAGCGGGCCAGGGCGGGGGCATGGGCGGCGGCTTCCCGGGCGCGCCCGATGCGGGCAACCGGCAGAACCCGCCGGCATTTCCGCAGGACGGACAGGCGACGCCGGCTGCGCCCGGCGATGGTCAGCAGGCCCCGCCCGACTTTCCGCAAAACGGCCAGCCGCCCAACGGCGATCGTCCGGGGCAACCTCCGAACGGGGGGATGGGCCGCGGGCTGGATTTTGGCGATACCAGCTATGTGGAGGGCGCGGTGACGTTCAACGGCCAGACCTGGGAGCACATTGGTTTTCGCTACAGCGGCAATTCCACACTGCAAAACTCGTGGAGCCGCGGCACGGCCAAGATTTCCTTCCGGCTGGATTTTGACGAGTATGAGGACGACTACCCCGCGACCCAGGATCAGCGCTTCTACGGGTTCAAGCAAATTTCGTTCAAAAGCAATGCCATGGACTCGTCCTATATTCGTGAGAAGGTTGTGGCGGATATCTTCCGCGATGCCGGGGTTGTCTCCTCGCAGACTGCTTTTTATGAAGTGTATATCGACCACGGTGACGGACCGACCTATTTTGGCCTGTACACGGCGGTGGAGATTGTGGACGACACGGTGATTAAGACCCAGTTCAGCGACGACAGCGGCAATGTATACAAACCGGAAGGCAGCGGGGCGGCTTTTGTGGATGGGACATTCACCAGGGAATCATTCAAGAAGCAGACCAATGAAGACGAGGCCGACTGGAGCGACATTCAGGCGCTGTTTGCCGCGCTCCACTCGGGCCTGCGCACCAGCGACCCCGCCGCCTGGCGCGCCGGGTTGGAAGCCGTGTTCGATGTGGACGCCTTCATCCGCTGGCTGGCGGTGGATACGATTGTGCAAAACTGGGACACCTACGGCGCCATGGCGCATAACTATTATCTGTATAACGACCCGTCGGACGGGTTGTTGACCTGGATCCCGTGGGACAACAACATGGCATTGTCCGGGCAGGGCGGGCGCGGCGGCAATCGCGCTGCGAACGGGCCAGGCGGGCGGGGCGTGCGCGAGCTGGACCTTTCGGCGGTGGGCGAGGAATGGCCGCTGATTCGGTATCTGATGGATGACCCGGTATATCACGCCCAATACCGCCAGGACCTGGCCGAAGTGGTGGAGACCGTCTGGCAGCCCGAGAAGCTGGCGGCGGCGTACCAGGCAGCGCATGATCTGATCGCGCCGTATGTGCAGGCCGAGCAGGAAGGGTATACCCAGCTCGACTCAATCGACAGCTTCAATTCGTCGGTGGCGGCCTTGACCGGGCATGCCCAACAAAGGCTTGCGGCGGTGCAGGCGTATCTGACGGGCAAATAAGACAGGTGAAGAGGTCATCCACGGATGACGCGGATGGATAACAGGACCCTGAAGGCTTGCGGGCGTGATCTACGCCCATCGAACAATCCTTCGGGGTCTACTGTTTCATTTTTGGGGCACGAGGGGTTGTGATTTGCCGGCACAGCGCTCGTCTCCTCGTGCCCCTACGAAGAGGTCGGGCCTTCCGTACGAAGAGCCGGCCTTTTCACAGACTCTTGCCCTGGCCTCTGGCGGCTGACCACTACCCACTATCTTTGTTAGCGTTTTATCAGAATCTCTGCCCCATGCTTGACGCTCCCTATGCGGCATGGTATCATCATTCGCGTACCTTTAGCACTCTCGACGCTTGAGTGCTAAAAAGAAGGCGAAATGAGCGAATTATCCGAGCGGCAGAAGCTGATCTTGACCCTGGTGGTGCACGAGTACATCCGTACCGCTGCGCCGGTCGGTTCGCGCTTCCTGGTGGAGCACTACCGCCTGGACATGTCGCCGGCGACGGTGCGCAACGAAATGGCCGCGCTGACCGATTTGGGTTACCTGCGCCAGCCGCACACCTCGGCCGGGCGTGTGCCCAGCGAGGACGGTTACCGTTACTTCGTCGGCCGCCTGCTGCAAACCAGCGAGCTGCCCGACACCACCCAGCGCACCATCAGCCATCAGTTTTATCAGATGCGCCCCGACGTGGAGCAGTGGATGAAACTGGCTGCCTCGGTGCTGGCGCACCAATCGCAGGCCGCATCGCTGGTCACCGCGCCGCACCCCGAACAAGCCCGCCTGAAGCACCTGGAGCTGATCTCCACGCGCGGACGGCAGGTGTTGATGGTGCTGGTGCTGGTCGGCGGCGAAATTCACCAACGCTTCCTGCTGCTGGACGAACCCGTCACGCAGGAGCAGCTTTCGGCCACCGCCGAAACCATCTCCCAATTGTTCCACGGCATGGATATTCAGCAAATCCGCGCGCTGCGCGGGCCGCTGACCGGCCTGACCGCCGATGCTGTGGGCTGGGTGCTGGAAGAGATGAGCCGTATGGACACGCTGGTGACCGGCGAAGTGTATCTGGACGGCCTGACCAACGTGCTGGCCGAACCGGAGTTCTCCGACTCGGAAACGGCGCGCCGCGCGCTGCGCCTGCTGGAAGAACGCTCGTCGCTGGACGAGCTGCTCACGCGCGCCATGGCGCACACCACGGTGGGCGGCGTGCAGGTGCTGATCGGCGGCGAAGGCGCCTGGGATGAGCTGCGCCCGTTTTCCATGGTGCTGGCGCAGTACGGCGCTCCGGGGCAGGTGACGGGTACGCTGGGCGTGCTTGGCCCGATGCGCATGTCATACGCGCGCACCATCCCGACCGTACGTTTCATTTCGGGCGTGTTAAGCGAGCTGGTCAGCGATGCGCTGATCGAATCGGAAGACTGAACTGGCATGAAACATGGAACATCGGAACATGAGGTGAGCCGTGAGCGATAAGAAAAAGAAGCAGAACCATCCCACAGAACCGGCCGAACAGGCTCCCGCGCAGGGCGAAAACATCCCCGCGCAGCCCGCGCCGGAAGGAGGCGATTTGGCGGACAACAACGCACCCCAGGAGGTCATGGTGAGCATGACGATGCAGGAGTACGACGACCTGCAGAAAAGCCTGGAGGAATTAAAAACCAAAACCCAGGATTACTACGACGGCTGGATGCGCGAGCGCGCCGATTTTACCAATTACAAGCGGCGCATCGAACGCGATCAGGTGCTCAACCAGCAAAACCTGACCGCCAACATCGTCAAGAAATATCTGGTGATCGTCGATGATTTAGAGCGGGCACTGAAAATGCGCCCGACGGATGGGGACGGCGCGGCCTGGGCCAACGGCATGGAACTGATCTTCCGCAAGCTGCAGGCCATCCTCGAAGCCGAGGGCGTCACGCGCATCCCCGCGGAAAGCGAA
>DAOUGY010000332.1:0-13778 GCA_034428975.1 Anaerolineaceae bacterium
AGCCCAGCATT
Source organism: Anaerolineaceae bacterium (assembly GCA_034428975.1). GTDB lineage: Bacteria > Chloroflexota > Anaerolineae > Anaerolineales > Anaerolineaceae > DAOUGY01. The sequence continues at coordinate 12 of DAOUGY010000332.1, forward strand.
TCTACCTGCCCCAAGTGCGGCACCGAAACGCACGGCGCCAAATTCTGCCCGAATTGCGGCGAGAAAATGGAAGTCAAGCCGATCGTCACCAACTGCCCGTCGTGCGGCGCGGATACACTCGGCGCCAAGTTCTGCCCCAACTGCGGCCAAAAACTGGGCTAAAATTCCCCCAAATGCGCAAAAACCCCGCCGGGCGTTCCGGCGGGGTTTTGTGTTCAGTCGCTCGTCAGCCAGCGCTCGGCGGCTTCGCGCTCGTAAAAGATGCGAAAATCATTGCCGCGATTGGTTTCCAGGGCCATCTCACGGAAGCGCCCCTGATTGACCAGTTCGGGCGTCAGCACCGCGGCCACGCGCATGTGATAGGTGGTGAACTTGAGCAATATTTCCCCGGCCAGGCCGCTGCCCAGCCGGAAGAATTCAGCCGGCAGGTTGGCGGCATGCAGCATCAGGTCGTGCGTTTCGGCCTCGCCGCACACCCCGATCAGATCCACCGCATCACGCTCGCCGGTCAACACGCCGCCGCCCGGCAGGCATTCCACATAACGCCGGGCATTGGCCTCACACACTTGCGTTTCCATTGTTCCTCCCGCACCTCAAAAACTGGACTGCCCCGCACAAACCGCTCGTGATACAATCCGACGTACCCGCGCGCCGACGCGGCGCATCTTTATGAAAGGCTGTACCCTTTATTATATGGTGGATTTTGTGCCCCGCTTGAACATGCGCGAATTGTACGACGCCTTCGATGCGCCCGTGACCGGCCTGGATTGCGGCGCGATGTGCGCGCCGCACAACCCCACCGGCAAGCCCTTCTGCTGCGATATCTGTCAGGCCGTGCCGGTGGCCTATCATCAGGAGTGGGACTACCTGCGCGCCAACACCGATCTATGGCACATCTGGCGCGGCGACGAATGCCCCGGCGACCCGACCGACCCGGCGGTTCTGCAGGCCGATTGCGCCGATCACTTGCTGCTGCTGGCTTGCAAAGGGCCGGCGCATTGCCAGCGCCCGTTTCGCGCCTCCAGCTGCCGGCAGTTCCCCTTCTTCCCCTACATCACCGCCGACGACCGTTTCATCGGGTTGGCTTATGAGTGGCATTTCGAAAACACCTGCTGGGTGATCAGCCATCTGGACGCCGTGACCGACAGCTACCGGCGCGAGTTTGTCGCCACCTATGATCACCTGTTCAACCAGTGGCCCGATGAGTACGAGAGCTATGCGGCTTACTCCGAAGAAATGCGCGACGATTTTGCCGCGCGGCGCCGGCGCATTCCCATCCTGCACCGCAACGGCGGGTTGTACCTGCTCAGCCCGCGCAGCGAGCGCCTGCAGCCGGCCGCTTTTACGCAGTTGCGCCGCTTTGGGCCGTACCGCGCGAGCGAGGTGCGCCCGTGAAATACGACCTGGCCGTGTTTGACTTTGACGGCACGCTGGCCGATTCATTCCCCTGGCTGGTCAGCATCCTCGACGATCTGGCCGAGCGCTTCCACTTCAAAAAGCTGAGCGGGGCCGAATTGGAGCACCTGCGCCGCCAGACGGTGAGTGATTCGCTCAAGGCGCATGACATGCCGTTGTGGAAGCTGGCAGTGATCGGCGCCGAAGTGCACCGCCTGATGGCGCGCGACATTCAACACATTCGCCTGTTCCCCGGCATGGAAGATATGCTGGCCGACCTGCACCGCCGCGGCACGCGCCTGGCGCTGGTCACGTCCAACACGCTGGAGAACGCGCGCGCCGTGCTGGGCGCGGAAAATGCATCGCGCTTCGATTTCTTCGCCTGCGGCGTGTCGCTGCTGGGCAAACCGGCCAAGGTGCGTCCCATTCTGGCGCGCAGCCGCGTCGACCCGCGGCAGACCATCATGATCGGCGACGAGCTGCGCGACCTGGAAGCCGCGCGTAAACTGGGCGTGCATTTTGGCGCGGTGGGCTGGGGCTACACCCCACTGGAGGTGATGCTGCCGCACGCCCCCGAGCTGGTGTTTAACACCGTTGCCGAGATGGCCGCGGCGTTGACGTAACCCTTATTGTGACGTTTTAATGGACGCGCCGCCCTGGCGCAAGGATATTGGCCATGCAACGCCTGAACACGATTTACCACGAATTTCCCCGCCGCTTCTGGTTTGTGGTGTTGGTTTCCTTTGTCGACCGCCTCGGCGGGACGATGCTCTTCCCGTTCTTCTCCCTGTACATCACCGAAAAGTTCAACGTGGGCATGACTCAGGCCGGCCTGGTTCTGGGCCTGTTTTCCATCTTTGGCCTGTTTGGCGGCATGATCGGCGGCGCATTGACCGACCGCTTCGGGCGCCGCAAGCTGATCCTCTTCGGCCTGATCTTCAGCGCCCTGTCCACCCTCTCGCTGGGTTTGGTGCAGAACTTCAACGCGCTCATCCCGCTGGCCGTGATGATCGGCCTGCTCTCGGATGTGGCCGGCCCGGCGCACAGCGCCATGATCGCGGACATCCTGCCGGAAAACAAGCGCACCGAGGGTTTTGGCCTGTTGCGCGTGGTGGGCAACATGGCCTGGATCATTGGCCCGACCATCGGCGGGTTTGTGGCCGACCGCTCGTTCCTGGCCCTGTTCATTGCCGACGCGCTGGTGAGCTGCCTGGTGGCGGTGCTGTTCTACCGGCTTATCCCCGAAACGCGCCCCCAACAGGCCGCTGCCGCCGAACACGAAAACATGCTGCAAAGCTTCAAAGGCTACGGCCGCGTCCTGCGTGATAAAGCCTATTCGGCTTTTTTGGTGGCCTGCATCCTGATGGGCCTGGTGTACGGGCAAATGTACAACTCGCTCTCCGTCTACTTGCGCGATGTGCACAACATTCAGGCACAGGGCTACGGCTTTTTGCTGACCACCAGCGCCGTCACCGTCATCCTGCTGCAATTTTGGACGACGCGCAAGATCAAATACCGCCCGCCTTTTGCCATGCTGGCGCTCGGAACGCTGTTTTATATGGTAGGCTTTGGCCTGTTTGGCCTGGTCAACGTCTTTGCGTTGTTCATGTTGGCCATCGTTATCATCACCCTGGGAGAGATGATCATCATGCCCACCACCCAGGCGCTGGCCGCCAATTTTGCCCCCGAAGAGATGCGCGGACGCTACATGGCGGCTTTCGGCCTGACGTGGATGCTGCCTTCGGCCATCGGCCCCGGCGCGGCGGGCGTCATTCTGGATAATTACAACCCCAACCTTCTGTGGGGCATCGGCGCGGTGCTGTGCCTGCTCTCGGCCCTGGCCTTTTACGGCCTGCACCTGCGCTTGGGTGGACAGGCGCGCTTTGCCCCGGCACCCGCCGCAGAGGAGCAGTCCCCGGCCTGATGCCCGTCCCCGGAAAGTGAGCCGGCACAAGGAGCCCATTATGGCGGTTCGCATCCTGAATTGTGCATCCATGTCACCGTGGTTTCCGCGTTGGCATATCGGCGGCGTCTGCCTGCTGGTGGATACCGATCAAGGCCCGGTGCTGGTGGATACCGGTTTGGGCTTGCACGACCACGAACATCCTTCGCGCCTGGTGCGTTTCTTCATCGCTGATTTTGGTATTCACAACGCCCCGCAGGAAACGGCCGTGCGCCAGGTGGAATGTCTGGGAATCCCGCCGCAGGACATACGCCATATTGTGCTCACCCACCTGCATTTTGACCATGCCGGCGGGCTGCCCGATTTTCCCTGGGCGGCGGTTCACCTGCACCATAGAGAGTACGCTGCGCTCCAATCTCCGCGGTCGCTCAGCGAAAAAGGCGCTTACGACCTCGCTGATTTTGCCCATCAGCCCAACTGGGTGTTGTACGATACGCAATCGGGCACGAAATGGTACGATTTTGACGCGATTCCCCTGCCTTTCACGCCGCGCATGTATCTGATTCCGCTTTTTGGCCATACCCGTGGGCATTGCGGGGTGGCGGTGCAGGACGGCGACGGCTGGATTTTCCAATGTGCCGACGCGCTCCCCACCGAGGCAAAATTTGATTTGACCCCCGCCTGGGTCAATCGTCTGGTCATTGGGCCGCATGTTCCACGCCTGAAAGCCTTTGCCGCCGCGCACCCGGAAGTGCGCCTGTTGGCCGGGCACGCCTTTCTGCCATTTTTTGAGCACGAGAACGGGTTATACGCGGAATAAAAACAAACCGCCCGGTAAAAACCGGGCGGCAGTCTTTCCGGAGATGGAGATTAGCGCCGCAACAGGCGCACCACGTACAGCACCAGCACCGATCCGCCAAAGGCCACCAGCAGCGTTTGCAGGTTGAAGCCGTTGATCGGGTCGGGGATGTTCAGCAGCGTGCCGGCCAACCAGCCGCCCACCAGCGCGCCCACCACGCCGACAATGATGTTGCCGATCAGCCCCATGCTGCGGCCTTTCATTACCTTGCTGGCCAGCCAGCCGGCGATTGCACCCACAATTAACCAGGTCAACAAACCCATTGTTTCCTCCTTGTTCTGGCTCCGGGTAAACTTTGCCCGGATTGCTGACGTTCTGGAGTCATTGTACCGTAATAATTTAATTTGTCAAAACTTGCTCGCCGCACTGCACTTGAAATCGACCCCACGGGCGTGTTAGAATGACCCCGGTTTATTGGATACGGTATCATATCCAAATTTTGAGGAGGACTATCCAACATGGAATATCGTCATCTGGGACGTGCAGGCATCCGCGTCAGCGCCCTGTCGCTGGGCTCGTGGGTCACGTTTCACAATCAAGTCGGTGTGGACGCCGCCGTCGATTCAATGGCTGCGGCCTACGAGGCGGGCGTGAACTTCTTTGACAACGCCGAAGTGTACGCCGGCGGCAAATCCGAAGAGGTGATGGGCGCCGCGCTGAAGAAGCTGGGCTGGCGCCGCAGCAGCTATCTGGTCTCCACCAAGTTTTTCTGGGGCCTGCATGATGGTATCAACGAGCGTAACACGCTCAACCGCAAGCGCCTGATCGAAGCCATGGACGGTTCGTTAAAGCGCTTCGGCCTGGATTACGTCGACCTGGTCTTCTGCCACCGTCCCGACCCCTCCACGCCGATCGAAGAGACGGTGTGGGCCATGCACAACCTGATCGAATGGGGCAAGGCGTTCTACTGGGGCACGTCCGAATGGTCGGCGGCTGAAATTGGAACGGCGATCGAGATCGCCGAGCGCCACCACCTGCACAAGCCGGTGATGGAGCAGCCGCAGTACAACATGTTCTGGCGCCGCCGCTTCGAGGTCGAATATGCGCGCCTGTTCAAGGACTACGGCTACGGTTCGACCATCTGGAGCCCGCTGGCTTCCGGTCTGCTGACCGGCAAGTACAACAACGGCATCCCCGAAGGTTCGCGCGGCACGCTGAAGGGCTACGAATGGCTGCACGACAAGCTGACCAACCCCGAGGCGTTGGCGCGCGTGCGCCAGTTGGGCGAGCTGGCCGGCGATCTGGGCATTACCACCGCGCAGTTGGCGATCGCGTGGTGTTTGAAGAACCCCAATGTCAGCACGGTCATCACCGGCGCCAGCAGCGTGGAGCAGGTGCGCGAGAACATGAAGGCCATGGACGCGGTGGCGAAACTGACCCCCGACGTGATGGCGCGCATCAATGAGATTCTGCCCTCGTTGGACGAGCCGGCGGAGTAAAAACGACAAGCACCCCGGGCGCGGTCCATTGGACCGCGCCTTTTTTTATTTATCATCTTGATCCAGCTGCCGAAGAGGTTTTCCACGGATGGCACGGATGGCGCGGAGGATTACGGGTTGATTTGAATATCATGGAATAACACCTCGCCTCTTCGTACGGGCACGGGGACGGTGGCGCTGCCCTGGTCTGCCTGTGCCCCCCCGTCCCCCGACGAAGAAAAAGCAAAGAAAGTTTTCCATGCATGACACGGATTGGACGGATAAATTAGACAGCGCCGGGGGCGGCGTCGGAATCGGATGGATTTTGCTGTTCACTATCCACTGGCTACTGTCCACTAATCTTCTGTAATTTTTCCCATCGCCCCGTTCCCCGGTTTTCGGCATATAATCAACTTAACCCGATACCCATTGTTGCTTTTCCCATGTGTCAAACAGGAGGGAGCGTGATGCAAATATTCCGAGGATTGGTGCACACCCTGCAAGCTCTTACCCCGCGGCCCGCGCTGGCCGCTTCCGCCGCGGACGGGCGCCTGCTGTTTGCCCAGGGCGATGGGGGACGCACGGTGCGCGGCGAACGCCGCCGCCCCGGCGGTCCGTCGACTGGTCGCGCCGAAGCCCCCGAGCGTGAGCGCCCCTCCTCGCGCCCGAGCAGCGGCGGCACGTTTGGCACGGGCGGCTCCGGCGGTGGCCTGTTTGGTTCGGGCGGCGGTTCCGGAAGCCCGTTCGGCAATTTGCCGGGCGGTAAGCGCGCCGCCTCGCCTCTGCTGATCATCCTGCTGGTGGTCGGATTCCTGTGTGTGATGCTCATCACCGGCCAAAACCCGCTGGACTTGCTGGGCATGAGCGGCGGAACCGGCCTGACCGAAGATACCGGCTCGTACACCGAGCCGCTGCCGCAAGAACAGCCCGAGGAAACGGTGGCTGTGCTGCCCACCTTCACCCCGGCCGCATCCGGCGCGGTTACCGGCGGCACAGGCGGCACGACAGGCGCAACCGCCGGCGGCGATACCTGGACGATCATGCTCTATCAGGATGCCGACGATCAGGTGCTGGAGAAGGACATCTTCCTCGACCTGAACGAGGCCGAGAAGGTGGGTTCGACCGACAAGGTGCAGGTCGTCGCCCAGCTTGACCGCTTCCGCGGCGGCTTCAACGGCGACGGCAACTGGACTTCGGCCAAACGCTTCTACGTCACGCGCGACAACAACCTCAACCGCATTGCGTCCAAGGAGATCGCCGATCTGGGCGAGGTCAACATGGCGGACGGCAAAACGCTGGTGGATTTCGTCACCTGGGCGATCAAAGCCTATCCGGCCGACAAGTACGCCCTGATTCTCTCGGATCACGGTATGGGTTGGCCGGGCGGCTGGAGCGACCCGACCGCCGGCAGCAGCCGTGTAAACATGCCCCTGGCCAACTCACTGGGCGATGTGCTCTACCTGATGGAGATCGACCAGGCGCTGGGCCAAATTCGCGCGCAGACCGGGTTGGACAAGTTTGAGTTGATCGGCATGGATGCCTGCCTGATGTCGCACATCGAGGTGCTCTCGGCCATGGCGCCGCATGCCTATTACTTTGTCGGCTCGCAGGAAACCGAACCCTCGTTGGGCTGGGCCTATGCTTCCTTCCTCAAGGGGTTGAACACCAACCCGGCAATGAGCGGCGCGGAGCTGGGCAAGCTGATTGTCAACTCGTACATCACCGACGATGAGCGCATTGTGGACGACGCGGCGCGCGCCGACTTTGCCGGGCGCGGCCTGTTTGATTCGCTGGCCCCCAGCGCCTCGCAGATCGCCGGGCAGCTTTCCGGCAGCATCACCCTCACCACGGTGGATCTGGGCGCGGTACCGGCCCTGGTGGACAGCCTGAACAACCTGTCCTATGTGATGCAAGAGGTTGAACCGCGTGCCATCACCCAGGCGCGCAGTTATGCCCAATCATTCACCAATATCTTTGGCGATCAGGTGCCCGCCTCGTACATCGACCTGGGGCATTTTGCCCAACTGCTGCGCAAGAACAGCGGCGGCCGAGATGTGGAAGCCGCTGTCGGGCAGGTGATGACCGCCCTGAAACAGGCCGTGGTGGCCGAACGGCACGGCTCGGGGCGCGCGGGCGCCACGGGCGTTTCGATCTACTTCCCCAACAGCACGCTCTACCGCACGGGCGCAGCCGGGCCGCAGTCCTACACGGTGGCGGCGCAGCGTTTTTCCGAAGAATCACTGTGGGACGATTTCCTGGCCTTCCATTACACCGGCCAGACCTTCGAACCGGCCACGCGCAGCGCGGTGATTCCCGACCGCGCGGTACGCGCTCCGGTTCAAACCGGCGTGCAGGTTTCGGCCCTCACCGTGGATAAAACCTCGGTCGCACCGGGCGATGCCATCCGCATGAGCGCGAAGATCAGCGGCGAGAACGTCGGCTACATCAAGCTGCTGGTGGGCTTCATCGACACCACCGGACAATCCATTTACCTGGCCGATTCGGATTATATCCAGAGCGGCAGCACGCAGGAACTGAACGGTGTGTACTACCCCGATTGGGGCAAGGGCGACTTTACCCTGGAGTTTGACTGGGAGCCGATTGTGTTTGCCATCAGCGACGGCAGCACGCGCGTTGAGGCGCTCTTCCAGCCGGAATCCTACGGGGCGACGGTCGAGCAGGCCACCTATGCGGTGGAAGGCACCTACACCTTCAGCGACACCGGCGAGCAGCGTAAAGCGCGCCTGCTCTTCCGCGACGGAAAACTGCGCCAGGTGTTTGGCTTCACCGAAGGTGCGGCCGGCGCGCCGAGCGAGATCACGCCGCAGGCCGGCGATACCTTCACCGTGCTGGAAACCTGGCTGGACTTGGATTCGCAGGGCAAGGTGACGGCGACTGCGCAGCAGGAAGGCAAGACGCTGACCTTTGGCAACCAGGGCTTCACCTGGGAGGTGCTGGATGCCGCCCCTGGCTCGTACATCATCGGGTTCATTGTCGAAGACCTGGACGGCGCGCAGCAGACGGTCTTCAAGCAGGTGACGGTCAAGTAAGCCGCACCGGCAAACGAATCACACCCCCCGCGGTTCACGCCGCGGGGATTTTATTGTGCTCCACCGGCGATGGACCTTTCCTCATACGGCCTCACCCGGCGTCCGAAAGCAACGCTCCAATCAACCCTATGATATGATTGATGCTCTGAAACGACTCAATGTTCATGCAGGTGTAGCCATGGAAATGCAAAAGTTCTTGCGCGGTCCGGCGCTGAACGAAACCGTCAAAGAATATATCAAGTCCTTCATCCTGGAAAAGAAGCTCAAACCCGGCGACCCGCTGCCCACCGAGGCGCAGATCGCCATGGAACTGGGCGTGGGGCGCAGTTCGGTGCGCGAGGCCGTTAAAGCCTTGCAGGCCGCCGGAATTGTGGAAGTGCGCCACGGGCAGGGTCTTTTCGTGCGCGAGTACAACCTGGACTCGATCATGGAAAACCTCACCTTTGGCATTCGCTTTAGCATGAGCACCTTCATGGACTGGCTGCAAATTCGCGCCTGGCTGGAAAACAACCTGATCGACGATGTGGTGCGCCAGATCACCACAGCCGACATGGTGCGGCTGGAGACCATTTTACGCAGGTGGCAGGCTTCGGTGGACAACGGCGTGCACCTGCCCGAACTGGACCAGCAGTTTCACCTGGCGTTGTACCGCCCGCTGCACAACAAGACCCTCACCAGCCTGATCGCTGCCTTCTGGGAAGCCTACCAGAGTTATGAGTACACCGATATCCGCAACATCACCATTGAGCAGGCGCGCCAGACGATCGATGATCACTGGAATATTTACCGCGCGCTGTTCAAGCGCGACGGCGAAGCGGCCAAGAAATATTTAAGCACGGGTTTTGATGCGTATACCCAGCGCATTCAGGAACTGCAAACCATGGAAGCGCAAAATGCCAATACGGAGTCGTCATGATTTTGGATACCCTCGATCACGCCGGTTTGTATGCCGGCCTGGGCGAACGCTTTGCCGCCGCCTTTGAATTTCTGAACCGCACCGATCTGGCCGAGCTGCCGGCGGGGCGCATTGACCTGCAGGGCGATGCGCTCTACGCCCTGGTGCAGCGCTATACCACCCGCCCGATAGAGCAGGGCAAGTGGGAAGCACACCGCCGCTATGCGGACATTCAATATCAATTGGCGGGGCGTGAACGCATCGGTGTGGCGCACATCTCGCGCCTGCAGGCCGGCGAATACCAGCCGGAAAGGGATGTTGTGCCGTTGAGCGGCGCGGGGCACGACCTGGTGCTCTTCCCCACGGCCTTTGCCGTCTTCTTCCCGCAAGATGCGCACATGCCGGGACTGGCGGTGGAACAGCCCGAGGCGGTGGTCAAAGTGGTGTTGAAGGTGTTGTTGGCGTCCTGACAGAAGAAAAGGAAGGGAAGACATGGGTTTGCATGATGAGATTTTTGAACAACCCGCGGTGTTGCGCCGCTTGCTAACCGAGCAGCGCGACACGGTGACTCGCGCGGCGCAGTTCATCCGTGCCCGCCGGCCCGGATACGCTTTTGTGGCGGCGCGCGGCACGTCTGACAACGCCGGGCGTTATGCCGGTTATGTGTGGGGCGCGCACAATCGCATGGCGGTGGCGCTGGCCTCGCCTTCCCTGTTCACCTTCTATCAGACCCCGCCGCAGTTGAATGGCGCGTTGGTGTTGGGCATTTCGCAATCCGGGCAGTCGCCCGATATCGTCAGCGTGCTGGAAGAAGGCCGCCGGCAGGGTTCACCGTGCCTGGCAATCACCAACGCGCCGCAATCCCCCCTGGCGCGCGCCGCCGATTTTGTGGTGGATATTCTGGCCGGGCAGGAAAAGGCTGTGGCCGCCACCAAAACCTACACCGCCGAGTTGATGGCGGTGGCCATGCTTTCGGCCGCGCTGGATGAAGAACACCCGCAGCGCTGGGACGAACTGGTCCGCGTGCCCGAATGGATTGAGCAAACCCTGCAGTTGGATGAATCGCTGGCCGTGCAGGCGCAGCGCTATCGCTATATGCAGCAATGCGTGGTGCTGGGGCGCGGGTATAACTACGCCACCGCGTTTGAATGGTCGTTGAAGCTGAAAGAACTGACCTACACCGTGGCCGAACCCTATTCTTCAGCGGACTTTTTGCACGGGCCGATTGCCCTGGTGGACGCGGGTTTCCCGGTGCTGGCCATCGCCCCGTCGGGCCGTGTGCTGCAGCCGATTGAGGAGACTCTGGTGGCGCTGCGCAAGCAGCACGAGGCCGAGCTGGTGGTCGTTTCCGACCGGCCGGAAGTGCTGGCCCTGGCACAGACGCCCATCCCCCTGCCGGCGGGCATCCCCGAATGGCTCAGCCCGCTGGTGGCGATTGTTCCGGCGCAGTTGTTCGCCTGCCATCTGACGCGCGCGCGCGGTTACAGCACCGAAAGCCCGCGTTCCATTCACAAGGTGACCGAGACGAATTAAGCAACAACCCAACACTGAGGATACGTTGACATCCCTAACTTTTGGTTAGGGTGTCTTCGTCTTCCGGCGGTTGAGCGATATCCCATTCGCGAGTACAATGGAGCGCGGTCCGAATTCATTGTTCAGTCAGGAAAACAAGCATGTCGTCTCCCATCGCATCGATGCCCACGCGCACCCGCCAGAAACTTGGCCTGGTGCTGCTGGCTTACATTGCCTTTATTTCTCTCGGCCTGCCCGACGGCTTGTTGGGCGTGGCCTGGCCTTCGATCCGCGCCGACTTTAACCGCCCGCTCGATTCGCTCGGTTTGCTGCTCATCGCCGTCACCGCCGGTTATCTCACGTCCAGCTTCACCAGCGGGCAGAGCATGGCGCGTCTGGGCGTGGGCGGTTTGCTGGCAATTAGTTGCGCCGCCACCGGCCTGGGGCTGATCGGTTACACCCTGGCCCCCTACTGGTGGATGCTGCTGCTGCTGGGCGTGGTGGCCGGCCTGGGCGCGGGCGCCATCGACGCCGGCATTAATACCTATGTCGCTTCGCATTTCAGCGAGGGGCTGATGCAATGGTTGCACGCCAGCTTTGGCGTCGGCGTGACACTCGGCCCGGTGATCATGACCACCGGCCTAAATGTGTTTCATTCCTGGCGGGTGGGCTACGCCGTGGTGGGCGGCGCGCAGCTGGCGCTGGCGTTGTGCTTTGCCCTCACCGCCTCGCTGTGGCGCAAGAACGGCGCCACCCCGGAGGGCGAAAAACGCCTGATGGATTACAAAACCCCGCTGAGCGCCACCCTGCGCCAACCCGGCGCATGGTTGAGCATCATCATGTTCTTCATTTACACTGGCATTGAAATGAGTGTGGGGCACTGGGCCTATACCCTGCTGACCGAATCACGTGGCATTGCCCCCGAAGTGGCCGGCTTGTATGCTGGCAGCTACTGGGCCACCTTCACCATCGGGCGCGTGGTGGCGGGCCTGTACGCCCGGCGCGTGCGCGTCAACACCCTGCTACGCGGCGCCATGTTGCTGGCCCTCACCGGAGCGCTGCTGCTCTGGTGGAATCCCTCGCAGACCGTCAGCTTGATCGGCGTGGTGCTGACCGGCTTTGCCGTGGCGCCCATCTTCCCCGGCCTGGTCTCGGGGACGAGCCTGCGCGTACCCGAAAAACATGCCGCCAACACCATCGGCATGCAGATCAGCGCGGCGGGTTTGGGTGGGGCGCTGCTACCTGGCGCGGCCGGCTATCTGGCGCGCCACATTTCGCTGGAGATTATCCCGGTTTACCTGACCGCATTGATTATCCTTCTGTTTGTTCTGTATAATGTAGCGGTGAGCAGCGCCCGGCGCGCAACGCAGTAAAAACGGATTCGACGCCGGACGGGAAAGGCAACACCGTGGCCCTGGATTCCATGAGCGTGCAACGTTTTCAGGCGGAGTTGGACGGTTCGCCGCACGTCATCGAAGCCGTGTGCGTGGAGTGCGGCGCGGACCTGGTCGTCATCGTCGGCGGCGGCAGCCGCTATCACTGCGGTGCGGTGGCGCTCTCCATCTCCCTGCCCGGACTGAAAGACCCGCAAAAACCGACCAACAGCACTTATCAGGTGCCGGTGCCCGGACATAAGGAGGAAGCCCTGGCGCGCGAAGGCAGCCTGGTGCTCTCGCGCGCATTGCAGCGCAATGTGGTGGTCAGCGTGGGCATCCACGAGGACAACCTGCCCAAAGAGCGCGTTTCATACTACGTTGAACAGTATTATGCCCTGATCGACCGCATCAGTCTGGCCTACCTGCCCCACGTCTGATCCGCTGAAAACCGACCCTGCCGTGAATTCGCCCAAATTGACCTGCGCTGTATAATTAACGCAGGTCTTTTTGAATCATTTGCCAATGGGAGGGACAATGAGCGTACATCCACTGGCCGGGAAGCCGGCGCCATTTGAGTATCTGGTCAACGTGCCGCGCCTGGTGTCGGCCTATTACACCCTCGCGCCCGATATGGACAACCCCACCCATTGCGTGGCCTTTGGCACGTCAGGGCACCGCGGGTCGTCCACCCTGCGCAGCTTCAACGAAGCGCATATTTTGGCCATCAGCCAGGCGATTTGCGAATACCGCGCGATGCGTGGATACAGCGGCCCGCTCTATATGGGCATGGATACGCACGCCCTTTCCGAGCCGGCGCTGTATACCGCGCTGGAGGTGTTCGCCGCCAACGGCGTGGACGTGATGATCCAGCAGGGATTGGGCTTCACCCCCACACCGGTCATTTCGCACGCCATTCTGGCCTACAACCGCGGGCGTAGTGATGGCCTGGCGGACGGCGTGGTCATCACCCCATCGCACAACCCGCCCGAAGACGGTGGTTTCAAGTACAACCCGCCCAGCGGCGGCCCGGCCGACACCGACACGACCAAGCTGATTCAGGAGCGCGCCAACGATATCCTGCGCGGCGGGTTGAAGGACGTGCGGCGCATGCCGCTGGCCCGCGCGCTGAAGGCCGATACCACGCACGAGCACGACTACATCAGCCCCTACGTGGCGGACCTGGAAAATGTGGTGGACATGAAAACCATCGCCGCCTCGGGTATTAAAATCGGCGTGGACCCGATGGGCGGGGCCGGGGTGGCCTTCTGGGGTCCGATCGCCGAACGCTACGGGCTGAACATCGAGGTGGTCAACCCGCGTACCGACCCGACCTTTTCGTTCATGACGCTGGACCACGAC
>DAOUGY010000333.1:0-12473 GCA_034428975.1 Anaerolineaceae bacterium
TGGCAGTCAACAGCGGCAGCACGCCAAAGTGGCCAACCGCCGGCTGCCACAGCGTGGTGGTAAGAAATTCACCCAGGCTCACCCCGGGCATGGAGAAAAAAAGCAAGGCTTCTTTGCCCAGTTCAAACACAATGCCCACGGTGGTCAAAATAGAGACGGCCCCACTCAGGAACAAAAAAGCCTGGATCACGGTCTCGCCGCGGCGCGGTTTCTTTTTCAGGCGCGCGCGCACCGGAGAGGCCGTGTCGGCCGGTTGCAAGGGGCGGTTGAGGAGAGAGATGGCCATTATCTTCGCGTTCGTTTCAGTCAAAATTGCGGTTGGCGCAGGATGGAGGCCGGCGCTTACGCGCCGGCCTCTCGGATCGAGAGTGAATCTTACCTATTTCGCGGCATCCAGCCAGGTCTGGCGCGCGACGTTCAGCGCTTCTTCACTGGCAGGGAAGTACCCGACTTCTTCAATCACATCATTGACACGCGTCAGGTAGAAGTTGATGAAAGCGGCCACCTGAGGTTTCTCGGCCAGGATTTTGGCATCCGAGTAGATGAACAGCGGGCGGGACAGGGCATACTCGCCGCTTTCGGCAGTGTCAAAGCTGGGGGTCACACCGTTCACCGAGATCGCCTTCAGGTTGCCTTCCTGGTTCTTGAAGTAGGCAAAGCCGAAGTAACCAATCGCGTAAGGGCTGCCTTCCACGCCCTGCACCAACACATTGTCGTCTTCCGAGGTTTGCAGGTTGGCGGCATCCAGCACCAGCTTCTTGGCGTCTTCCAGCTTTTCAATACCCTGCGGCTTTTGCACCACCGTTTCGACGAAGAAGTCAAACGTGCCGCTATCGGTGCCGGGGGTGAAGCGCAGGATGTCCTCAGCCGGCCAGGCGGGGTTCACATCTGACCATTTGACAGCGCCGCTGGTGAAGATGGCAGCCAGTTCTTCCAGGGTTACACCCGTCAAGAAGGTGTTGTCCTTGCTGACCACCACGGCGATGGCGTCCGTGCCGACGCGGAATTCCAGCGGCGTACGGCCGATGGCGGCGCAATTCTCCGCCTCGGAGCTCTTGATCGCGCGGCTGGCGTTGGCGATGTCCGATTCGCCGGTCTTGCAGAAGCGCTCAAAACCGCCGCCGGTGCCCACCGAGTCGATTTTGATTTGCCCGGCGTACCCTTCCTTGGTGAAGAGTTCCGCCACCGCTTCGGAGAGCGGGTACACGGTTGAGCTGCCGGCGGAATAGATATCGCCGGTCACCATCGAGGGGTCCACTTCCGGCAGCGCGCCGTCCACCGGGGCTGTGGTTTCCACAGGCGCGGCAGCCGTTTCAGCGGCCGCGGGGACCGTGGTTTCCGCAGCGGCAGGCGCGGCGGTTTCAGGTACCGCCGGGGCGGCGGCAGGAGCGCAGGCGCTCAACAAAACGGTCAGGGCGGTCAACAGCGTCAAAGCAACTACAGCAATTCGAGACATTCTTTTCACTCCTTGTGATCTCTTGTTTTATCTACCCGATGATAACAAACGGGTTTTAACCCTTCGCGAAGGGCTTGTTAACAACAGGTCAAGGAATGGTCAACAAATATGGTGTTTGAACAAAAAACCTCGAAAGGTTGCCGGAGCAAATCCTTCGAGGTACGATCTTTTCAAGGTGTTGATTTTTATGCCGCCGGCAGTGAAATAAAAAACGTGCTGCCCTGGCCCGCGTCACTCTCCGCCCAGATGCGCCCTTCATGGCTTTCCACCAGGTGCCGCGCAATCGACAGCCCCAGCCCGGTGCCGCGCGTGGAGCGCGCCGCGTCCGTCTTGTAAAAGCGTTCAAAAATGCGCGGCAGCGCGTCGGCGGGTATGCCCACGCCGGTATCGCGCACCGCCAGAATCACCCGCCTGCCGTCCGCCCGCCCGGAAACGACGATCTCGCCTCCCGGCGGCGTAAATTTGATGGCGTTGTGCAGCAGGTTCACCAGCACCTGTTCCATGCGCTCGCGGTCCACCAGCAGCCCCGGCAGCCCGTCGGCGCACTCCACGTGCAGGGTCAAGGCGGCGCGTTCCGCCTGGAGCTGCATGCGCTCCACCGCGCGGTCGATCAGGTCCTCGGGCCGCACGGGCTGGCGGCGCAGCGGCACGCGCCCCGATTCAATGCGCGACAATTCCAGCAGTTCCTGCACCATTTGCGTCAGGTTGTCAATTTCCAGATCCATGCGCAGCAAAAACCGCCGCGCCGCCGGCGGGTCGTCCAACGCGCCTTCCTGCAGTGTTTCGGTCAGCGCTTTCAGTGAGGCCAGCGGCGTGCGCAGTTCATGCGAAACATTGCTGACAAAATCCCGCCGGACGATTTCCAGGCGGCGCAGGCGCGTCACATCTTGAAAAACCATCAACACGGCGCCAGGGATGGTGCTTTCCAGCGGGGAGATGATCACCTGCATGTACAACCGCTCCGGGTTGATTTCCAGCCCGGTGCTTTGCAGCTCACCGTTCTGCCGGCACAGGCGCCACAGGTCCACCACCTGATGATTGCGCACCACCTCCACCAGCGAGCGTCCCATCGTCTGCTCCCGGTCAACGCCAAACAGGCGCGCCGCCGCGGGGTTGATCATGCGCACCAGCCCATCCCCATCGGCGATCAAGACGCCGTCCGTCATGTTCTGCAAAATCGCTGCCAGCGTGCCGCGCTCCTCGCTCAGGGCTGTGATCTGCTCGCCCAACGCCGAGCTCAGCCGCCCGAAAGCCTGCCCCAACCGGCCAATTTCATCTGGACGGTTGCCCACCTCGGGCAAATCAAATTCACCCGGCCCCAGCGATTGCACGGCGCGCGTTAGATTGCGCAGCGGCTGCAGGCTGGCGTTGGTGGCCAGCAGCGCCACCGCCACACTGACCAGCAGGGCCAGCGCCAGAACGGCCAAAAGCCCGCGGCGCATCGTTAGCACGGTTTGCTGAATGACCGCAAGCGGGCGGGCCACCCGCGCCACGCCAACCACCCGGCCATCGTCCAGGATCGGCGCCGCCAGATACATCAGGCTCATGCTCAGGGTGGTGGAAAAACGCACTTCGTCGCCAATTTCGCCGCGCAGCGCCGCCTGCACTTCCGGCCGGTTGAGATGATTCTCCAGCAGAGTCGGGTCGCGCTGCGAATCGCTAATCACCGTCCCGTCGGGTGTGATGAACGTGATGCGCAGGTCAATGGTGCCCGCCATGCGCTGCGTGGTTTGCTGCAACCCGGTATAAGGCGGTCCGGCACGCACCAGCGGCGCAGCCAGTTCGGCCAGCACGCGCGCATCCGCCGTCAGCGATTCGCGCAGGTTATCCTGATAGGTCTTTTCGAGGGTGGCAATCAAGTAGAACCCCATCCCTCCCAGTAGGATGAGGATCAACAAAATATAGGGTAAAGCCACCCGCCACAGCAGCGACCGTTTAAACATGCCCGGTTTCAGCCTTCAAAACGGTAACCCGCGCCGCGCACCGTGACGATGCGCTGCGGCGTGGACGAATCGTTCTCAATCTTTTCGCGCAGCCAACGCACATGCACATCCACTGTGCGGCTGTCGCCAACGTACTCCCAACCCCACACACGCTCCAGGATGAATTCGCGCGACAGCATCTGCCCGCGATGCTGCGCCAGAAACACCAGCAGCTCATACTCCTTGGGTTTCATCGCCTCCGGTTTGTCCGCCAGCAGCACCTCGCGGCGCGTCAGGTCCATCGTCAGGTTGCCGCACACAATCACCTGCGGCGGGTTTTGCGGCCCGGCCGGGGCGGATTCTTCGCGGATCAGGCGCACGCGCCGCAGCATGGCTTTAACGCGCGCAATCAGTTCGCGCATGCTGAACGGTTTGGTCAGATAGTCGTCCGCGCCCACTTCCAACCCCACCACGCGGTCAATTTCATCGTCGCGCGCAGTGAGCATTAACACCGGCGTGGTCATTTCCTGCCGGATCAGGCGGCAGACTTCAAAACCGTCCATCCCCGGAAGCATGATATCCAGCACAATCAAATCCGGTTTAATGCGCCGCGCCATGTCCAGGGCGGTCAATCCGTCGCCGGCGGTTTCCACGGTGTACCCCTGGCGTGTCAGGTTATAAGCCAGGGTTTCCTGCAGCGTCACTTCATCATCCACCACCAGGATCGTTTCAGCCACGCGGCCTCCTCATCTCCTCCGCCAATCGAAGGAATTGCGCCGAAAAATGCGCGCGGTTGAAGCGCGTTTCAATGCACTGCCGCCCGTTTTGCCCCATGCGGCGCGTAGCCTCGCGGTCGGCCTCCAGGCGCAGCACCGCGTCCGCCAGCGATTGGGCATCGCCCGGGCGCACGTCGATTCCGGCATCGGCCTCATCCACCACCGCCCGAATCACGCCGTCAATCGCCAGCACCACCGCCTTGCCGGCGGCCATATAATCGAACACCTTGTTGGGATAGGTGGTTTTATACATTTCCAGCGGCTTGAGAATCGCCAGACAGGCATCTGCTGCCGCCAGCACGCCGGCCATCTCGTTCTTGGAAACCGGCGGCGCGAAGATCACGTGGCTCAACCCGCGCGCGGCCGCCTGGGCTTGCAGGTGGGCCTTTTCCTTGCCGTCGCCCACCAGCACAAAGGCCACCGCCGGATGATCGCGCAGCCGCCCGGCGGCGTCCAGTACCACGCCCAGGTCATTGGACAAGCCGTGCGCCCCGGCGTACAGCACCACAAAGCGGTCGTCCAACCCGTATTGCGCGCGGAACGGCGCGCCGTCGGCCTGCGGGTCAAACATGGCGGGGTCGGCCCCGTTGGGGATCAGTTCCACGCGCTGCGCGCCGCGCGCGCGCACATGCTCCACATACCCCGGCGAATTGACCATCACGCGGTCGGCATGGCGGTAGAGGAATCCTTCCAGCCAGAGCGACAGGCGAATGAGCAGGCGGTTTCGCAGCACGCCCACGGCGATGGCGAAGGCCGGCCACAGGTCGCGCACTTCAAACAAAAACGGCGCGCCCTTCAGACGGGCCAACATCCAGGCCGTCCAACCCTGAAAGATGGGCGGTGATGTGCCCCACACCAGATCCACGTTCTTGACTCCCAGACCAATAAAGAACGAGGAGAACATGAACGACAGGAAGGAAAAGACGCGGTGCACAAAGCTGCGGTGCAGCGCGGCGTACGTGTAAGCACGCAGGATGGTGATGCCCGCTTCGGGCGTCTCGCGCTCCACCCAGTGCATGCGCGCGCTGCGCATCCGCCCGGATAGATAGCTCACCGGGCTGGTGATGATCACAACTTCATGCCCCTGCGCCGCCAGGCTGCGAGCCATCTCATAATGTCGGGTTCCGCCGGCTTCGTCCAGCGCGGCAAAGGCTTGATGAATCAGCAAGATTCGCATGATTCGATTTTAACCGAAGTGCCGGAAAAAAGGCGCTCCTTTAAGCGCCGTTTCCGTGCGGCGTGCCTCGCCGCATCTGGTGATACAATATTTTCATGGATGTGATTCTCACTCACGAGCAGGCCGATTTCGACGCCATCGGCGCGCTGCTGGGCGCAGCGCTGCTGCAAAAGAATGCCCGCGCAGTGCTGCCGCGCCGCTGCAATCGCAACGTGCGCGCCTTCCTCAACCTGTACGGCCCTGAATTGCCGTTCTGGGAAGCACGTGACCTGCCGCCGGAAAACATCGAGACCATCACCCTGGTCGATACCCAGTCGCTGGTGACACTCAAAGGCACCACGCGCCGCACGCGCGTGCACATTGTGGACCATCACCAGCCGCGCACTGACCTGCCCGAAGGCTGGACGATGAGCGGCGAGCGCGTGGGCGCCTGCACCACCCTGCTGGTGGAGAACCTGCGCGAGCACAACGGACACCTCTCCATGGTGCAGGCCACACTGCTGCTGCTCGGCATCTACGAAGACACCGGATCGCTGACCTACGCCGGAACGACCCCGCGCGATGTACGCGCCGCTGCTTTCTTGTTGGAACAAGGCGCCAGTTTGCGCATCGCCGCCGAATACCTCAACCCGCCGCTCTCGCCCGACCAGCACCGCGTTTATGAGCGCCTGCTGTCCTCCGCCGAGCATCACCACATTCACGGCCAGCACCTGATCATCGCTTCCACCCCGGCGCCGGGTTTCGCCGACGAGATTTCCAGCATTGCCCACAAACTGCGCGACCTGCTGGAATTGGACGCGCTCTTTCTGCTGGTCAGCACCGATGAAGGCGTGCGCCTTGTGGCGCGCTCCACCAGCGACGCGGTCAATGTCGCCACCGTGGCAGCCCAGTTTGGCGGGGGCGGTCACGAACGAGCCGCCGCCGCGCTGATCCACCCGCCCGACGACGCCGACCCGCAGACCGCGTTGGACGAAACCCGCGCCCGTCTGGTGTCCATTCTGCCGGAATTGGTGCAGCCCTCGCTGACGGTCGGCAAGATCATGTCGCGCCGTCCGCTGCTGCTCGCCCCCGATACTTCGGTGCAGGACGCCATGCACCTGATGCAGCGCTACGGTTACGAGGGCTACCCGGTGGTGAAGGACAAGAATGTCATTGGCCTGCTCACCCGCCGCGCCGTCGACCGCGCTCTCTCGCACAAACTCAACATCACCGCCGCCAGCCTGATGGAAGCCGGCGAAGTGACCGCCTTTCCCGAAGACACGCTCGACCAGATCCAACACCTGATGGCCGAGACCGGCTGGGGGCAGATTCCCGTCATCGATCCCACCACGCGTGAAGTGATTGGCATCGTCACGCGCACCGATTTGCTGAAAACGCTGGTCAAAGATCAGGGCGCGCTGCCCGGTCGCCACAATCTGGCGGCGCGGCTCGATTCCGCCATGCCGCCCGCCCGCCTTGGCCTGCTGCGCCTGGTGGCCGAACAGGCTCACGAGCAGCACATGCCGGTCTACATCGTCGGCGGATTCGTGCGCGACCTGCTGCTGCGCCGCCCCTCGCTCGACTTTGACATCGTCGTCGAAGGCGACGCCATCACCCTGGGCAAATCGCTGGCCAAACAGCACGGCGGACGGATGGTCAGCCATGCCCGCTTTGGCACCACCAAATGGCAAATCGCTGAAATCCGCGCCGATTTGCTCCGTGGCCTGCCCGCCGCGCCCGGCCTGGACGCCAACGACCTGCCCGATTCGCTGGACTTGATCAGCGCGCGCACCGAGTTTTATGAATACCCCACCGCCCTGCCAACCGTGGAACGCTCCAGCATCAAGCTCGACCTGCACCGCCGCGATTTCACCATCAACACCATGGCCGTGCGACTGGACGGCGCGCACTACGGCGAGCTGTACGATTATTGGGGCGGTTACAACGACCTGAAAAACCGTCTGGTGCGCGTGCTGCACTCGCTCTCGTTTGTGGACGACCCCACCCGTCTGCTGCGCGCCGTGCGCTTCGAACAGCGTTTTCATTTTGAAATCGAAGCGCGCACGCTGCAATTGATGACCGAAGCCGCCGGACTTGTCAATCAAGTTTCCGGCGACCGGCTGCGCCACGAACTTAACCTGATGTTGGCCGAAAAACGCCCATCGGAAATGCTGGCGCGGCTCGAAGCCCTGGGTCTGCTGCAGGCCATTCACCCTGCGCTGCGCTGGAACGGCGAAAACAGCGTTGTGTTTGAGGACGTTCTGCACAAGGCGCCGGATTCGGCCTGGGATCTGCCCGATACGCTGGCGTCCATGCCCGTCCGGCTGGCCCTTGGCTACCTGGTCTGGCTGGTGAAGCTGCCCCAGACCGAACTGAACGCTGTCTGCGACCGGCTGCACCTGCCCCGCCCGCTGCGCCACGCCCTGCTGGCCGGATCGGCGCTGTGGAACGACCTGCCCACCCTGACCAGCGCGCTGCCCAGCCAGATTGTTGCGCGTCTGGACGCCGTTCCGCGCCCCGCCCTGTACGCCATTGAGCGCATCCGCCCATCCGGCGCGGCGCGCAACCTGTTGCGCCGCTATGCCTTCCAGTGGCGGCACGTGCAATCCATCACCACCGGCAACGACCTGCGCGCCCTCGGTCTGCCGCCCACATCGGTATACCGCAACATTCTCGAATCCTTGCGATCGGCCTGGTTGGACGGTCAGGTGCACAGCGCCGAAGAAGAAAAGGTCATCCTCGACCGTTTGCTGGCGTCGCTCAAGGACGGCGAATCCGGTCCATTGGAAGGAAATGCCTGATGGACAACGCAGCGCCGTTCACCACACCTCCACCGGGCTGGCAACAAAAGGTGGCGATCCGCCCGATCGAGCCGCGCGATCTGCCTGCGCTGGAATGGGAAGGCGAGTTTCGCCACTACCGCAACGTGTATGCCAATGCCTACCAGCGCATGGTGAACGGTTTTTCGCTGATTTATATAGCCGAACTGCAGGGTGTGGGCATCATCGGTCAGCTTTTTGTGCAACTGGTATGCGACCGCCCGGAACTGGCGGACGGGCAGCGCCGCGCTTATTTTTACGCATTCCGTGTACGCCCGGCCTACCGCAGCAGTGGGCTGGGTTCGCGCATGTTGGCCACTGTGGAAAACGAGTTGCGTTACCGCGGATTTCAATACCTCACGCTCAATGTGGCCAAAGACAACACACGCGCCCAGGAGCTGTACCAGCGCCTGGGCTACGTCGTTGTTGCGCACGAACCGGGCATCTGGTCGTACATCGACGATCAAGGCCAGCGCCGGTCGGTGGAAGAACCGGCCTGGCGCATGGTCAAAAAAATCGCCTGACTTATTTCTCCCCCGCCCGCCGGAACTCCAACCAGACCGAATCGGATGCGCCTTCGGTGCTGCGCGTCAGCACCATGCGCTCCAGGATGCGGTCAAACGCCTGAATATCGTCTTCGTCAATGCCCACAAACGGCGCCTGGGGGTTGAAGTGCGCATACATCAGCAGGCTGCCGCCAGGGCGCAGCAGACACATCAACTGCGCGCGGTAGCGCTCACGCCCGCCGCCGGTCAGGGCGTGGTAACAGCCGATATCCAGCACCAGATCGAATTGCCCATCCACACCAATCAGATCGGTCGCGTCGCCGATCAGCACGTGCCCGGTTAACCCGGTGCTCTTCAAGCGGCGCCGCGCGGCAAAAACTGCCTGGGGCGCAAAATCGACACCCACCACCTGCCAGCCGGCCTGCGCTAAAGTCGCCAGGTTCGTGCCAGTGCCGCAGCCCAAATCCAGCGCGCGCCCCGCCGGGTGCCCGGCAATGAACGCCGCCAGCTCTGGCGGTGAGATGCCCGTATCCCAACGCGGTTTTCGCAGGTAAGCCAGGTTGAACATCAACCACTGGCGAAATTCTTTTAATGAAGTCATATCGCACCTCTAAAACAAAACCATTTGCTGAACCGGCTCGCGCTGCAGCGGATCGCCGTCCAATAGGCGGTCAAACAGCGCGTCATCCATGTGCTCATGGTCGGCCAGTTGACGCAGGTAACGGAATTTGAGGATATGCCATCCGGTGAGCGCATCCGCCAGGCGCGGGTCGCGGCGCAGCTTGAAATCGAGCAAGCCGGCACGCCCACCCGGAAGCACCAACACGCAGCGTCCGCTTTCCACCGGTGGGTTGTACACAAAGCGGCTGACGTACGCCGAAGCCGCCAGATGAAACGCGTAACGCACCACGCCGTTCTCATCGCACCACAGCAGCGGATTGTCTCCCTCGCTACGCAGCGTCATCCGCCGGGCCAGGTGCAGCAGCGCCGCCCGCGCCGCATTCACGTCCGCACGGCGCGCATCCGACGATTCTTGATCCTGCAACCGCCACAGGTCGCCTTCTGATCGCGCATACGATTCCAGACAGGCACGCACCAGGTCGCGCTCCGGCGTGCAAAAACCGGTGAACTGCGTGCACAGCGCGATGTCCAGTTCCTCCAATGATACCGCCCGGCGCTTTTGCAGAGTACGCACTACCTCCATCTCCACCCGGTCGGCGAGTGGAATTTGCGCCTCGCCCGCCTCGCGCGGGAACCACCAGCCGCTCTCCCCTTCGCGTCCCGCGGCATAACGCCGCAGCGCCGGGTTGGAAAAAGCCGCCGACATGGCACTCTGCACCTGTGCATGGCTGTCGGTCGATATCTCACCGCGCTGCACCGGCAGCAAGCCTTCCTGCGCCAGGCGCTGCAACGCCGCGCCGTACATTGGCAGGTGCGTCACCGCCTCACCGCGTGCCCGTGCCGTATCCCGCAGCGCGCTATAACAAGCCTCGGCGCAGCTGCCACCGGCACCAAAGTGGGACCCACCGCCGCGAAATTCCAGCTGGGCTTCGTCCGTATCCGCCCGCAACGCTACGCCATGCAGGCGCACATCCGCGGCGTGCGCCGCCTGTACAATGGAAAACAGGAATCCCGGCACCATTTCCGGCGCCAGCGCAAAAATGGGTGCGCCGTCCGGCAATAGGTCGCGCAATTGCTCAAAGACACGGTGCAGCGCCCCGGCATGCCATTGCCAATCGTAGCGCCGCCGCTCCAGTGCGCCTTTCAAGGGCGCCACGGCCTCGCTGCCCCACAGCCAGCCTGACCACAGCGCCGAAAACGTCCAAAAAGCCTGATTGGGCCGCGGCAGCGCGGCAATTACCGCCGCCGGGCGCAGCGCTTCGGGCAAGGGCAGCAGGTTGCGCAGCTTGCCGGAATACAGAACGATGCCGCCTGCTTCGGGCAGCTTGGGCCAGCGCGTCAGCGTTACCGGGGACGTATGCGCGCCCCACTCACGCGCCGCCTCTTCCAATGCCAGCCACAGGTTGTACTCATGAAATTGCGATGGAACGCTCACCTGGCGCGGGCGGCTGCGCCCGGCCGGGTGCGGCCACAACGCGCTGGCGCGGTCGCAGGCATGCAGCAGCAGGGCTTGCAAAATCCGGCGACGCTCCGGGGATACAGCCATACCCTCCTGCTTGTTGATCAGCGTGAACAATACCGTCAGCGCGCGCGGTAAATAGGCTGCCAGCGCTTCATGCACCGCGGCGCCCTGCTCTGCGCCGGAAAGCGCCACCCGTTGCAGCGCCCGGGCGCGGTGCAGCGCATCGCTGCCCGGTTGGGGTGTGCGCGCAGCGTCTGCCGGGTTGAGCGGCTGCTCGCCCTCGCTGTTGCAGTGCGGGCAGTGCATGACCGCCGCATACGGAATCAGTTCATCGCGCCGCCAGAGAAAACTCGCCGCTTCCACCCGCCGGTTGCAGGTTGGACAGGTGACCTGATAGGCGCTGCGCACATAGCTTTCCAGGCGCTCATCACCGCGCCGCGCCGAACCCAATTCGGCCAACGCCGCCTGAATCGCGCCAGGGCCGGGAGCCTGCGCCAGCGTTTCCAGCAGGAACACCAGAACGGGATTGTTGCAGGCCACCAGCACGCGATACCCGGCACGCGCCGCTTCCAGCGCCGGCAAAGGGTTGGCCCCCAGCGGGTCCAGCACCCAACTGCCGGGCGCAACCTGTTCGCGCAGCCAGGCAGCCGCGGCGCCGGGCGGCGTCACCGGTAGGTAACGCCCCAACGGCAGGGGCGGGCTTTCGCCTTGCGCGGACCGGAATGGGAGGGTCATAATCTTTACCTTTGAGATATATTATATGACTTTCCCTCCCCCAGAAGAACCACCCCCGGCCAATTCGTGTCCCCGTGGACAGGCCGGGCCGTCCTTTTCCTGTTACAATTGCAGCAAATCGGATTTAATCCTCCCATAAGGAGCACCGCGCATGACCCTGATTCACATCTCCACCCCGGCCGACTGGCAAACCGCCCAAACCAATGGCGAGTACACCGCCGCCAGCCTGTTCAGCGAGGGCTTCATCCATTGCTCATTCGTCCACCAGACCGCCGCGACGGCCAACCGCCATTTTCCCGGCACGCGCGGATTAATCCTGCTGGTGCTCGATGAAAACCGCCTGACCGCCCGCCTGGTGCACGAAAACACCACCGGCGGCAGCGAATTGTTCCCCCATATATACGGTCCCATCAATTTGGACGCGGTACGCGCCGTTCTGCCATTTGAGCCTGACACCGAAGGGCGCTTCAGCCTGCCTGCCGAACTGGCCGGAGACGCGGCATGAGCCCTGAAGCACGCGTTCTGGCGCTTATCCCGGCCTACAACGAAGCCCCGCGCGTGGCGGCGGTGGTGCGCGGCGCGCTGCTGCACCTGCCCGTGCTGGTGGTGGATGACGGTTCCCGCGATGAAACCGCTGCCGAGGCGGAACAGGCCGGCGGCGAAGTGCTGCGCCAGATCCCCAATCAGGGCAAGGGCGTGGCGCTGCGCACCGGCTTCCGCGCCGCGCTGGACATGGGCTATGATTACGTCCTCACCCTTGATGCCGACGGTCAGCACGACCCGACCGAGATTCCCGCCTTCCTGCAGACGATCAACAGCGCTCCCGACCTGGTGATCGGAGCGCGCAACTTTCGCCAGATGCCGCCGGTGCGCCGGATTGGCAACACCATTGGTCGCGGGTTATTCTCCTGGGCCATTGGCGCGCGCATCGAAGACAACCAATCTGGCTACCGCCTGATCAGCCGGCGACTGATGCAATCCGTCCTCACCAGCCGCGAACAGGGGTTTGAATTTGAAGTC
>DAOUGY010000334.1:0-2479 GCA_034428975.1 Anaerolineaceae bacterium
GACTTATTCGCGATAATTTAAGAGCACCGAGCATCGCGGCCAGATTTTCATTTAATGCCTGGATTTCCTGTAGAGGAGGAATCGGATGCCCCCAAAGGGTCGAATTGTTGTCAGTGATTTGTACTGCAAAGGATGCGAATTGTGTGTTGGAGCCTGTCCACAGGCAGTCATTGCGTTGGATCCCGAACGCATCACAGCCAAGGGATACCATCCGGCCTCATTGGTCAAGGACGGCTGCACCGGCTGTGCCATTTGCGCGATCGTGTGCCCGGATGCCGCCATCACCGTTTACCGTGAAGATCTGCGCGCCCGGCGTGCAGTTGCGGTGGGAGTTTAGGAGGCGAGATGGCGCGCGAATTATGGAAAGGGAATAACGCAATTGCCGAGGCAGCGGTGCGGGCCGGGTGTGCGGCCTATTTTGGGTACCCCATTACCCCGCAGACCGAACTTTTGGAGTACATGTCTGATCGGATGCCGCAACTTGGCCGGGCCTTCGTGCAGGCTGAGAGCGAGCTGGCAGCCATCAATATGGTTTATGGGGCTGCCTGCACCGGTCACCGGGTGATGTCTTCATCCTCCGGCCCGGGCGTCAGTCTGATGATGGAAGGTGTTTCCTATATTGCCGGTACCGAAATTCCGGCGGTGCTGGTGGATGTGATGCGCGGTGGGCCGGGTCTGGGCAATATTGCCCCGGCGCAGTCAGATTACAACCAGATTGTCCACGGCGGCGGTCACGGTGATTACAATGTCATCGTTCTGGCACCTTCGTCCGTGCAGGAATCAGTTGATTTGACGGTGATGGCTTTCGACCTGGCAGAAAAATACCGCTCGATCGCGGTGGTGCTGATCGACGGCAGTATTGGGCAGATGATGGAGCCGGCAGAGATGCCGCCGATGCAGCCGCTCAAGACTGAATTCCCCGAATGGGCGGTTTCCGGTGCCAAGGATCGCGAACGGCGCTTTCTCACCTCCATTCACCTGGATCCGCCCACCCAGGAAGCGGCCAATTTGCGCATGCTGCGCCGCTGGCAGGAAGTTCAGGCCAACGAAATCCGCTTCAAAACTTATTACATGGAAGATGCCAAATATGCCGTGATCGGCTTTGGCTCCTCGGGACGGGTAGCGCTCTCCGCGGTCCGTGCTGCGCGGGCGGAAGGCATCCCGGTGGGGTTGCTGCGGCCAATCACCCTCAATCCCTTCCCCGAAAAAGCGGTGGAAGAGGTGGCCAAACAGGTGGAGGGTATTCTGGTGGTTGAGATGAATTCCGGCCAAATGCTGGAAGATATCCGCCGCATTGTCAAAGACGAGGCCCCGGTGGAATTCTTTGGCCGGCTGGGCGGGGTTATGCCGCTGCCGGACGAGATTCAGACCGAGATCGAACGACTGGCAAAGGGTCCGTTGACCTTCACCGGACATCCGCGCGACCGCTGGTTGACGCGCATGGGTTCATTAAACTAGGAGGAGCAGCGATGGATACCCAGGATGAAGTTATCGTTTATTCGCGGCCTGAATCGCTGACCACGACCAATACGCATTACTGCCCGGGCTGCACCCACGGGGTAGCGCATCATTTGATTGCTGAAGTGATCGATGAGATGGGGCTGCGTGAGCGCACCATCGGCGTGGCCTCGGTGGGCTGCTCGGTGTTTGCCTACAATTACATGAATATGGATTTTGTGCAGGCGCCGCATGGGCGTGCTCCCGCAA
Source organism: Anaerolineaceae bacterium (assembly GCA_034428975.1). Classification (GTDB taxonomy): domain Bacteria; phylum Chloroflexota; class Anaerolineae; order Anaerolineales; family Anaerolineaceae; genus DAOUGY01. The sequence goes on from DAOUGY010000334.1 coordinate 1,708, forward strand.
TGGCTACCGGCGTCAAACGGGTGTATCCCGATAAGATGGTGTTCACCTATCAGGGTGACGGTGACCTGGCCTCGATTGGTGCGGCTGAGATCGTGCATGCCGCGGCGCGGGGCGAAAACATTTCCGTTTTTTTCCTCAATAATACCAACTACGGTATGACCGGCGGCCAGATGGCGCCGACCACCCTGCCGGGTCAAAAGACCACCTCATCCATCCGCGGCCGGGATGTGGAAACGCAAGGCTACCCTATCCGCGCTTCGGAAATGCTCTCCAAGCTGGATGGCGCCAGTTACATTGTGCGGCGCAGTTTGCATGATCCCAAAAACATCCGCCTGGCGAAAAAAGCCATCCGGTTGGCTTTTGAGACGCAACTGCGCGGCCTGGGCTTTTCAATGGTGGAGCTATTGTCCACCTGCCCGACCAACTGGGAGATGACGCCGCAGAATTCGCTGACCTGGCTGGAAGAGCACATGATTCCGTATTACCCGCTGGGCGATTATAAAGTCAACCCGGCCGTAGCCGAAATCAAGGTATAAGGGAGAACGCCATGCAAACTGAGTTCATTTTTGCCGGTTTTGGCGGTCAGGGTGTGTTATTTGCCGGTCAGGTGATGGCGTACGCGGCAATGGACGCCGGGCTGGAAGTGACCTGGATCCCGTCGTATGGCCCGGAAATGCGCGGCGGTACAGCCAACTGTACGGTGATTGTCTCGGACGAGGAGATCGGTTCACCTCTGGTGCTGCACCCGGCAGCCGTGGTGGCTATGAACCTG
>DAOUGY010000335.1:0-12080 GCA_034428975.1 Anaerolineaceae bacterium
AACTTATGGGTCCCAATAGGTCTCGTTTCACATCACAAATGGAGCCACATACTAAGCAGATTTTTTCTTTAACTGCTCCTGGCATTTCAAAAAAAGAATCTAACTCCACCACAGAACACCTCCTGAACAGTGGCTTTTAGAAACATCACACAACATGACGATTCAACGATCAAAAGACGGAGATACTGATACAGATATTGCTTATAAATTATGAATTATCCGTAGCATTTCACCCTATTTATATTATAGCATTCTCAATAAATACATATCAAACAAAATAATAAAATTAGTTAGTTTATAAGTGGAATATGCAATCACAAACGTATTTTCTCTCTTGCTTTTAATTCACAGTGAAAAAATGGCCTAAACATTTCATTGTCAATGAAATCCAATTCGGAGAACCAGCGCGCGGCATTCCCCGATAGACGTTTTTTGTTCTCATCCCCCGTTTCCATCCGTGTCATCCGTGGATAAAACCTCTCCCCGCCTGCGAACGCGTTATAATGAAAGACACAGGTTCAGGAGGGTACACCCATGACCACCCCAACCGAGATTCGCCCGTCGCCCATCGCCGGCACCTGGTACAGCGGCAGCCCCGAACGGCTCACCTCGCAGATCGACGCCTACCTGCAGCATGCCCACATCCCGCCGCTCAACGGCCGGGTCGTCGCGCTGATCAGCCCGCACGCCGGCCACCGCTACTCCGGGCGCACCGCCGCGCACGCCTTCCGCTGCGTGCAGGGCCAAACCTTCGACCTGGTGGCCGTCGTCTCCCCCCTGCACGATTACGCCCGCGCCGCGCTCCTCACCAGTGCCCACAGCGCCTACGCCACCCCGCTGGGCCCCATTCCCGTAGACTCCGCCGCCGTGCAGGCCGTCAACACTGCCCTGCAAGACGCCGGTGAAGCACCCCTCACCGCCGTCGCCCAGGACCACGAGCATTCGCTGGAAATTGAGCTGCCCTTCCTGCAGCGCGCGTTGAGCGGCGATTTCAAGTTACTGCCGGTAATGGTCCGCAGTCAGGCGCCGCACACCGCCCGCGTCCTGGGGCACGCCCTGGCGGTCGCGCTGCAAAGTCGCAGCGCCCTGCTGGTGGCCAGCACCGACTTGTCGCACTTCTACCCGCTGGAGACTGCCAACCAGTTGGACGGTGAAATGCTCCGGCGCTTTGCCGCGTTCGCCCCTGAACAGATCTTCGAAGCCGAAATGAGCGGGGTTGGCCGGGCCTGCGGCGCCGCGCCCACCGCCGCCGTGTTGTGGGCGGCTCGCGAGTTGGGCGCCAACACCGTCGAAATCCTCCATCACAGCACCTCCGCCGAAGAAACCGGCGACCACTCCTCGGTCGTCGGCTACGGTGCGGCGGTCGTACTGCAGCGCTGAGGCCCATGCCCGCCTTCGTCCAGGTCGCCGTCAATGTTCCGGGGGTCAGCGGGGTGTTCGATTACCACCTGCCCGCCGATCTGGCCGGCCGCGTGCTGCCCGGCTGCCTGGTGGAAGTGTCGTTCAACCGCCGCGCCGTGCAGGGCATTGTGCTGCGCGCCAGGGATGAGAGCGATGTCGCCGAGACCCTGCCGGTTCAGGCCCTGCTCGATCCGCTGCCCGTGCTCACCCCCCACCAGATGCGCCTGGCCGAATGGATTGCCGCGACCTACTTTGCGCCGCCGGCGGCCTGTTTGACGGTCATGCTGCCGCCCGGCCTGAGCCAGATGGCCGACACGCTGTACTCCCTCGCTGCTTCCCCGCCCCCGCCCGGCCTGTCCGACATCCAGCAGCGCATCATTACCGAAATCACCCGGCGCGGCGACCTGCGCGGCCGCCAGTTGGATGCCGCCTTCCCGCATGGTCGTTGGAAAGAAGCCGCCGCCGCCCTGGTGCGGCGCAATGTATTGCTCTCTTCGTCGGTGCTGCCCCCGCCCGCCGTACGCCCGCGCGTGGTGCGAACCGCGCGCCTGGCCTGCTCCCCACAGGAAGCCGAAGCGCGTCTGGCCGATGCCAAACGCCTGAGCGACGCCGTGCGCGGGCGCCGTCAGGCCATGCTCGATTTTCTGGCGCGCGAAGGCAACGCCGTCGAGGCGCCCTGGATCTACGCCCAGAGCGGCGGCGCGCTCAGCGACCTGCACTGGCTGGCCGATGCCGGCTGCGTGATTCTCTCCGAAGAAGAGGTCTGGCGCGACCCGCTGGCCGAATTGGATTTCACCCCACAGAGCATCCCCGCGCTCACCGGCGACCAGCAGCGCGTGTGGAATACACTGCAAAACGCGCTGCAAGCGGCCGCGGCCGGTACGCCACAAAAACCGCACATCCTGCACGGCGTCACCGGCTCCGGCAAAACCGAGATCTACCTGCAGGCCGTGGCCGAAACGCTGCGCCTCGGCCGCCAGGCAATCATCCTCGTGCCGGAGATTGCGCTCACCCCGCAAACGGTGCGGCGCTTCATGGCGCGCTTTCCCGGGCAGGTCGGGCTGGTGCATTCGCGCCTGTCGGCCGGCGAACGCTACGACACCTGGCGGCGTGCCCGCGCCGGGCTGCTGCCGGTCATCGTCGGGCCGCGCTCCGCGTTGTTCACGCCCCTGCCCAACCCCGGTCTCATCGTCGTGGACGAGTGCCACGAAAGCTCCTACTATCAGGACGACTTTCCGCCGCCCTATCACGCCGTGCAGGCCGCCGCGCAATACGGCAAACTGACCGGCGCGGTGGTGCTGCTCGGTTCGGCCACGCCCGAGGTGGGCATGCTGTATCACGCCCGCCGCCTCAACTGGCCCGTGCTGGAACTGCCCGCCCGGATTCTGGCCCATCGTCAGGCCGTACAGGCGCAAATGGATCACCTGCACCTCACCCCGCCGCCGCTGGCGGCCGACGGCCCCGCCGCCGCGCTGCCCCTGCCGCCGGTTGAGGTGGTGGACATGCGCGAGGAGCTGAAAACCGGCAACCGCTCGATCCTCTCGCGCGCGCTGTCCGGCGAGCTGCACCGCGTACTGGAGGCCGGTCAACAGGCCATCCTTTTCCTCAACCGGCGTGGCACAGCCACCTATGTCTTCTGCCGGGAATGCGGCTACAGCCTGCGCTGCCCGCGCTGCGACCTGCCGCTCACCCTGCACAGCGATTCGCCCGCCTCGGCCCGGCTGACCTGCCACCAGTGTGGGTACACCCGTCAGCCGCCCGCACGCTGCCCGCAGTGTCATTCCAGCGCGTTCGGACGTTACGGCACCGGCACCGAGCGCGTCGAGCAGGTCATCCACGAGGAATTCCCCAACGCCGCCGTGCTGCGCTGGGATGCCGAAACCACCCGCCAGAAGGACGCGCACGAGCTGATCCTGTCACACTTCAGCCGCCATCAGGCCGACCTATTGATCGGCACACAGATGCTGGCCAAAGGGCTTGACTTGCCGCTCGTAACCCTGGTGGGGGTGATTCTCGCGGACGTCGGCCTGCACCTCAACGATTACCGCGCCGGGGAGCGCACCTTTCAACTGCTCACACAGGTGGCCGGGCGCGCCGGGCGCAGCCCGCTGGGCGGGCGCGTGATTTTGCAGACGTTCGAGCCGGAGAATTACGTCATTCAGGCCGCCGCCCAACACGACTACGCCGGATTTGCCACCGCCGAATTGGAGAAGCGCCGCGCCATCCAGTACCCGCCTTTCGCGCGCCTGGTGCGACTGGAGTTCCGCGGTGAAAGCAGCGAACAGGCCCAGGCCGAAGCGCAGCGCGCCGCTGGTCTGCTGGAGCATTGGAGATCCGAGGGGCAGTTTCACGCCACCCGCCTGGTCGGCCCGGCGCCGTGCTTTTACGCCCGCCGCGACGGCCAATACCGCTGGCAGATTGTTCTGGCCGGCCCCGATCCGTCCGCGCTGCTTCGCGGACATGCGCTGCCACCCGCCTGGCGCGTGCAGGTCGACCCGCCGGATATGTTGTGAAGACGTGGACAGTGGGTAGTGGGCAGTTGACAGCCGGAAGGACATTTTCCAGGGGATGTTACAGAAAACCAAATCTTAAGATTTACCCCCCGTTTACTTGATTCCGCCCCCCTCTCCGGCGTCGATATTTTTTATCCGCACCATCCGTGGAAAAACATCTCTTCTCCGTACACCCTGTGCTCCAAGCTTTTCCCCTCCCCTGCAAAACAAAAAAAAACGAGCGGCGATGACTCGCCGCCCGTCTCATTCTCAAATATATCTTACTGCAAATACGACCAGGGGTTTTCAAACGCACTGTAATAGCGCAGCTCGAAGTGCAGGTGCGGACCGGTGGAATTCCCCGTCGAGCCTGCCAGAGCAATCACCTTGCCCTGATTGACGTACTGCCCGCAGCTCACCAGCACCTGGCTGTTGTGCGCATACACCGTGCTGAACCCGTTGCCGTGATCCATCACCACCACATTGCCATAGCCGCCGCTGATCGGCCCGGCATACGTAATCCAGCCGCTGTCGGCGGCCAGAACCGCATCGCCGGTGAAGGCCGCAATGTCAATGCCCAGGTGACCGTCCCAGAAATCATTGCCGGAAATGACGTGCTGCCCGGTGGTCGGCCAGATGAAAACGCCCGTGCCGCCCGGGCCGTTCTGGAAGTTGGAGCACTGCCCGCCAATGGTCTGGTTGGCGCCGGACTGCGGCCGGAAGGTGACCGGAATGGTCCATTGTTTGAATTCACCGCGGCCGTTGGGAATCATCACATACGTGCCCGCGTCAATCTTCGGGTTGGTCACATCCAGGTAATTGCCCGGCCAGGTGAGGATATCCATCACGGTGGCCTTGTATTTTTCGGCCACCTTCTCCAGCGTGTCGCCTTCGCGCCATTTGTAGTACACGCCGTCGGTGGGCGGAATGTTGAGCGTCAGGCCCACTTCCACCATCTGCGGATCATCCTGCAGCTGGTCGTAATTGGCCCACAGCACCGATTCCGGTTTCAAGTTGTAATCACGGGCAATGCCAAAAATCGAATCACCCTGACCCACCGTATAGCTGGTCACATCGCGGCGTTCGTCCTTGGGAATGATCGTGCGCGGATCGGAATAGCGCACCAGCCCTTCCACCGGATCGTTGACCGCGAATTCGGGTAAAACGGCCTCCCCACCACTGGCTTCCGGCACAGCCGGAACTTCCGCTTCGGCCTGCGCCGGTGAGGCGCCGCCAAAATTCAACGGGATCTTCCCCAGCAGGATCAACCCTGCCAGAACCACAACCATCGCAGCCACCCCCCACGAAATGATCGAAACCCAGTCGGGCGAGCTTGCGCGCCGCGCACCCGGTTCCTTCATGGGCGCTGAAGTTTGACTCACATATCCTCCGCGAGACTTTCCAGGAATTCCTGGTTGTTGCGCGTGCGTCCGATGCGCTGCAGAATCGCTTCGGTTGCCACAGCCGGGTCCATGCCGGCGCCGGTCGGCGGCGTGCCGATCATCTGCAGGTACATGCGGCGCATCAGCCAGACGCGCTGCAAAATATCCGGCCCGAGGAGCAATTCCTCGCGGCGGGTGGAAGAGCGTTCGATATCAATGGCCGGGAAGGTGCGACGTTCCTGCAGGCGGCGCGACAGGTGCAGTTCCATGTTGCCCGTGCCCTTGAATTCTTCGTAGACCACATCATCCAGGCGCGAGCCGGTATCCACCAGCGCGGTGGCAATGATGGTCAGCGAGCCGCCTTCTTCAATATTACGCGCCGCACCAAAGAAGCGTTTGGGCGGGTAGAGCGCCGAGGGGTCCATACCGCCGGAAAGCGTGCGGCCGGAGGGATTGACCACCAGGTTGTAGGCGCGCGCCAGACGGGTGAGCGAGTCCATCAGAATCACCACATCGCGGCCAATTTCCACCAGGCGCTTGGCACGCTCCAGCGTGATTTCCGCGCAGCGCACGTGCGACGACACCGGTTCATCAAAGGTCGAAGCCACCACCTCGGCATCCACCGAGCGGTCCATATCGGTCACTTCTTCCGGGCGCTCGCCGATCAGGGCGATGATCAAATGCACATCGGGGTACTGCGTGGAAATCGAGTTGGCCAGCTGCTTGAGGATGGTCGTCTTGCCCGATTTGGGCGGCGAGACGATCATGCCACGCTGACCGCGGCCAATCGGTGCGATCAAGTTGATCACGCGGGTGGAAAGAATCGAGCGGTCGGTTTCCAGGTCAAAACGCTTGTCCGGGAAGATCGGCGTCAGGCTTTCGAAGGTCGGGCGGTTGCGCGCTTCTTCCGGGTTCAGGCCGTTGATGCTCTCCACGCGCAGCAAGCCGTAATGGCGCTCCGATTCACGCGGCGGGCGCACCACGCCGATGATGAAATCACCGTTGCGCAGATCATAGCGGCGCAGTTGAGCCTGCGACACATATACATCGTCCGGCCCAATGTTGTAGTTGTAGCGCAAGAAACCCACGCCTTCCGGCATGATTTCCAACACACCGCCGCGAATTTCCACCCCTTCTTTTTCCGCCTCAAGCTGTCGGATGCGCAGAATGAGGTTTTCTTTCTTCAGCCGGTTAATGTCGGGGATATCCATATCCCGTGCCATTTGCCGGATGGTAGCCAGAGAGGAGTTTTCAAGTTCAAGAATTTTCATTTTTATTTTTCCATGATGAGAATAAAATGCAAAGCAAAGGGCAACCGGCCCTCTTTGTTTCGGTCAAGAGCTACATCGTGTGCTTTGAATTGATAAGAGTATCTCCGGGAACCATCGCCCTTCTGTTCCCCCCAAAACCCACAGAACAGGCGATATCGTGGCGATTTTCGACCCACTGAATGGATAAATTATAGCATGCATAAAATAGCCGCGCAAGTTCTGTCAAGCGCCAAAAGTGGGCAGAGCTTGCCTGATTCGTCCGTTTCTTAAGCGGCCGCCTTCATCGGGAATACCACCGGTAAAAAGTGCGGATGTGCCCGATTTGACTCGGGCCGGGTTTGGATTGTCCATTTCCAGAACGATCACCCGGGATGGGGCAGATGTGGATCTGCTTCCATCCCGGGCAATCGCCCGGACGTCTGAGGCAATCATACCCCAAAACGTCCGATTTTTCAAATGTTATTGAATGAGCAATATCGCGCGCGAGGCCAGGTCAAACAGCATACCCGGCGCAAAGCTCAAGCCCAGCACAGCCAGGGCCGCCACCAGCGCGGTCAACCCCAGCCACGGGTCGCGGGTGACCTGCGGTTCGCCGGTGCGCATGTACATAAACACCACCACGCGCAGGTAGTAGAAGGCCGACACCAGCGAGGTGAGCAGGCCGATCAACGCGAGGGTGATGTATCCGCTTTCCACCACGGTACGGAACAGGTACAGCTTGCCCCAGAAGCCCAGGGTGAGCGGCACGCCGGTGAACGACAGCATGAAGATCACCATCGCTGCGCCCAGCCAGGGGTATTTGCGCCCCAGCCCGGCATATTCTTCCAGCGTCAGACCGCGGCCTTCCGCCTGCTCCATCGCCACCACCACCGCCCAGGCGCCCAGACTGGTCAACCCGTAAGCCACCAGGTAGAAGAGCAGCGAACCGGTCACGTTGCTTTCGGCGGCGCGGTTTCCGAACGGCACAAAGGCCATCAGCATATAGCCGGCCTGCGCGATGCTGGAATAGGCCAGCAGGCGCTTGATATTGGTTTGCGCCACCGCCAGCACATTGCCCAGCAGCATAGTCGCCACCGCCAGCACCCAGAGCACAGGCGAGAGGTGCTCGGCCAGCGTGGGGAACGCCAGCAGGAAGACACGCATCAACGCGGCAAAACCGGCCGCCTTGACCCCCACCGACATGAAGCCGGTCACCGGGGAAGGCGCGCCCTGGTAAACGTCGGGCGTCCATTTGTGGAAGGGCACCGCCGCCACTTTGAAGCCAAAGCCAACCATCAGCAGCGCCGCGCCAATCAGGAACAGCGGGGCGTTGATCGGCGCGCCGGATGCCGCCGCCATGATGCCGGGCAGATCAGTGCGCGCCGTCGCGCCGAAGATCATCGCCACGCCGTACAGCACAAAGCCCGAAGCAAACGTGCCCAGCAGGAAGTACTTCAGGCCGGCTTCTTCCGATTCGGCCCGCTTGTGCATGAAGGCCGCCAGCACGTACAGCGGAATGGAGAGCAATTCCAGCGCCAGGAAGACCATGATCAGGTCATACGCCTGAGCCATGAGCATCATGCCGCTGATGCTGACCATCAGCAGCACATAGTACTCGCCCTTCTCCAAATTCATGCGGTGCAGGTAATCGTGCGCCAGGGCAATCGCCATCAAGCCGCTGCCCAGAAAGAGCGTGTTCAGGAACACGGCAAAGCTGTCGAGCACCACCATGCTGTTCGGGTCCACCAGGCCGGCGCTGCGTGCGCCCACGGCCAGGTTCAGCCCCAGGGCGGCCGCCAAAACCGCCGCCGCCAAAAGCGCCGTGATGCCCTTGCGCTTCTCCGGAATCCACAGGTCGGCCAGCAGCAAGAGCAGCGCGCCGGCCACCACCACAATCATGGGAAGCAGGATCGTCAATAATTCTTTGGTCATCGTCATCACCCTCCGCTACGGCAGCGCAACCGCCACCAGGCTGACCAGCTGTTTGACGGCCGGGTTGATCAGATTCAGGAACGGCTGCGGGTACAGACCGATCCAGAAGATGAGGATCAGGATCGGCAGCAGCGTGAGGATTTCGCGCGCCGAGATGTCCTTCAGCGAGCGGTTTTCATCATTCGTCACCGGGCCCAGGAAGACCTTCTCAAACATGTGCAGCAAGTAAACCGCCGCCAGAATGACGCCCAGGGCCGCCAGACCGCCAAACCACGGGCTGCCCAGCGCCTGTGAGCCGAACGCACCCAACATGATGGTGAACTCACCCACAAAGCCGTTCAGGCCGGGCAGGCCCGCCGAGGAGAGCGTGACGATCAGCGCCAGCGTGCCGTAAAGCGGCATCACCTTCCACAGGCCACCAAAGGCCGCCAGGTCGCGCGTGTGCCGGCGCTCGTAGATCATGCCGACGATGAGGAACAGCGCGCCGGTGCTCAGGCCGTGGTTGACCATCTGCAAAATACCGCCGGCCATGCCCTGCTGGTTGAGCGCAAAGAAGCCCAACATCACAAAGCCCATGTGGCTGACGGACGAGTACGCCACCAGTTTTTTAACGTCTTTTTGCACCAGCGAAACGGCCGCGCCGTACAGGATGCCGATGACCGCCAGAGCGGCCATATACGGCGCCAACTGCACAGCAGCCTGCGGGAAGAGCGGCAGGTTGAAGCGCAGGAAGCCGTACGCGCCCATTTTGAGCAGCACACCGGCCAGAATGACCGAACCGGCGGTGGGCGCTTCAACGTGCGCGTCGGGCAGCCAGGTGTGCAGCGGCCACATCGGTACTTTGATGGCGAACGCCACCGCAAAGGCCAGGAACAGCCAGATCTGCGCCGCGCCAAAGGCTTGCCGGTTGGCAATCAGTTCGGTCAGCGAGAAGCTGCCGCCCTGGAAGCCCAGGAAGAGGATCGCCAGCAGCATCAGCACCGAGCCGGCCATGGTGAACAGGAAGAACTTGACCGCGGCATAAATGCGCCGTTCGCCGCCCCACACACCGATCAGGAAGTACATCGGCACCAGGGTGAATTCCCAGAAGATGTAAAACAGCACCAGGTCCTGCGCCAGAAACACGCCCAGCATGCCCATTTCCAGCAAGAGGAAGAAGGCCATGAAGCCCTTGACGCGCTCCTGCACCGCCGACCAGGTGGAGAGGATCGCGATCGGCGTGAGGAAGGTGGTCAGCAGCACCATCAGGATGCTCAGGCCGTCTACACCCAGGTAAAACTCAATGGGCATGCCCGAGATGTTGAGCCAGGTGAAGCGCGTGACCATTTGCAGGCCGGTGTTGGCCGCATCAAAGCGCGCCAGCGTCCACAGCGATAGGCCAAAGGTGACCAGCGCCGTGACCAGCGCCGTCCAGCGCATAGCGGCTTTTTGACTGGAGCGCAGCAGCAGGATGACCGCCACCCCAACCAGCGGGAAGAACGTCGTTAACAGAAGCGGGTTGATTGCAAGCTCCATATCGGCTACCTCAGCAAAAGGAATGCCAGCACAACCGCCACGCCGGCGACAAAGATGAGCGCATACGTGCGCACAAAACCGTTTTCCAGCTTGCGCCAGGTCAACGCCACCGAGCGCACCAGCGCGCCCAGGCCGTTGACGAAGCCGTCAATGCCGCGCGCATCCACCACGCCCGCCAGGAAGCGCGACAGCCCGTGATAGGGGTTGAGGATCACTTTCTGATACAGCTCATCCACCCACCACTTGTTCTGCATGCCGCGGTAAACCGGCCCCAGGCGTACCGCCAGCGGGTCGGGGTCAGTCGTTCGTTCGGCCGGCTTGCGCCCGAAGATCAGCCACGCCAGCAGGATGCCCAGCAGGGCCAGCCCCAGCGAGGTGAGCGCCACCGGGATGATAAATTCGGCCGGTTCGCCGGCGCCCAGGGTGTGTTCCAGCCAGGTTTCCAGCGTGTGCACACCGGGCAGGTTGAGCGCGCCGCCCAGCGTGGAAAGCACCGCCAGCAGTATCAGCGGCACGGTGATGAGCGCGTTGTTTTCTTTGGCGTGTTCCGCCGCTTTGGTGCGCGGTTTGCCGAAGAAGACCATCAGCACCTGACGGCCCATATAAAAGGCCGTGAAGAACGCGGCAATCGCCAGCATCCAGAAGACCGCCGGGAATTTCTCACTGGCCGCGCCCAGAATTTCATCCTTCGAGAAGAAGCCCGCCAGCGGGGCGATGCCCGAGAGCGCCAGCGCGCCGATCAGATACACCCAGAAGGTGGTCTTCATGCGCGTGCGCAGGCCGCCCATATTGCGCATGTCCTGCGGATCGAGGTGACCGTGCGCATCGTGATCGTGCTCCATGCCGTGTTCCACGCCCAAAATGACCGAGCCGGCCGACAGGAAGAGCAGCGCCTTGAAGAAGGCGTGGGTGATGAGGTGGAACATGCCCGCCACCACCGCGCCCATGCCCACCGCCGCCACCATGAAGCCCAACTGGCTGATGGTGGAATAGGCCAGCACCTTTTTGATGTCGTTCTGCGCCACGGCAATGGTGGCCGCAAAGAGCGCCGTCAGCGCGCCCACCCACGTGACCACCGCCTGCGCTTCGGGCGCAGCGGCGAACAGCGCCTGCGAGCGGGCAATCAGGTACACGCCCGCCGTGACCATCGTGGCGGCATGGATCAGCGCCGAAACCGGCGTGGGGCCGGCCATGGCGTCGGGCAGCCAGACGTACAGCGGCAACTGCGCCGATTTACCCGTCACGCCCAGCAGCATGAAGAGCGTGATGGCCAGCACCACACCCGGCGCCACCGTGCCGACCTGGGCAAACACGCCGTTGAAATCCAGCGTGCCAAAATTCCAGAAGATGAGGAACATGGCGATGAGCAGACCGAAATCGCCCACGCGGTTGGTGATGAAGGCCTTCTTGGCGGCTTTGGCGTTGCCAATGCCGTCGGCGCCCTTCTCGTACCAGAACCCGATCAGCAGGTACGAGCACAGGCCCACGCCTTCCCAACCCACAAAGAGCATCAGGAAGTTATTGGCGCTCACCAGCGTCATCATCGCCAGGATGAACAGGTTGAAATACACAAAAAAGCGCAGGTAGCGGCCGGGGTCGCCGTTGTGGCGCACATCGCTGTGCATGTAGCCCGTGGCGTAGATGTGGATGAGCGTGCCCACCCCCGAAACCACCAGCATCATCACCACCGAGAGCGTATCCACGCGGAAGGCCCAGTCGACCGAAAAGCCTTCCATGGCAATCCACTTCGCCACCGTCACCACCTGACCTTCGGGGTGATTGGCCAGCGCCGCAGCCAGCGCCACCGAAACGGCAAACGCGCCCGCCGAGGCCAGGCTGGCAATCAGGCCAATGCCTTTTTCACCCAGGCGCTTGCCGATCAGTAAATTCAGCACCAGGCCCACCAGCGGCAGCAGGACCACCCAGGGCGCCAGGTTGAAGGTCGGATCCAATCCAACAGTTTCACTCAGCAACATGATCGAATCTCCGTAACGTGCTCAACCGGCTCAGCCCTTCAGGCTGCTCATCTGGTCCACGTCGATGGCCCGTTTGGTGCGGAAGATCATCACCATCAGCGCCAGGCCCACGGCCACTTCCGCCGCGGCCAC
>DAOUGY010000336.1:0-1810 GCA_034428975.1 Anaerolineaceae bacterium
TATTCCGATTGTGGTGGGCGCCAAACTGGGTGAAATGCCCAAACCGCTGCGCACCTCCGGCTTTGTGGCCATGGCGCTGGAAGGCATTCCCGCCATTCTGACCGAATCGGGCCAGCAGGGCATCCTCAACCTGGATGACGCCGAACGCCACCTGATCGGTCTGCGCAACATCATGAAGCACCTGGGCATGATCCCCGGGCCCGTGGTCAAGGAACACAAACGCCGCATCAGCGCCGAGCACAAAGCCATTCGCAGCGAAATGGACGCCATGTGGTACCCGTCTGTCAAGCTGGGCGACATGGTCAAAGAAGGCCAGGTGATTGGTGAGTACCGCAACGTCTTCGGCGAAAAGCTGGCGGACGTGAAGGCCATCTGCGATGGGCATATCACCGTCATCCGCACCAGCCCGAACGTGGCGGTGGGCAACGTGGTCATCGAAGAAGACCGCATTATTCGCGAGGAAGACTAGGACGGCGCGATGAAACGCCTGGACGTGAACGCGGATCGGGTGGGCATGCTGGCGGGGCTGGCGGGGTTTGACTTTGCCGCCGAACGCTGTGCCCTGCTGGCGCCCCAGTTGGCCTGGGTGCTGGACGAAGCGTGCAAGATTGAGCGGCTGGAGCGCGCCGGTCTGGAACCGGCCAACACCTTCGCGCCGGGTCTGTGGCGATCGGCGGAACCCGCTGGAGAGAAGGCATGAACAGCGACCTGCTTTTTGCCACCATCACCGATCTGGGAAAGCTCTACCGCGCGAAGCAGGTTTCGCCGGTGGAGGTGGTGCAGGCCGTGCTGGAGCGCGCCGGGCGGCTCAACCCGCGCCTGAATGCCTTCATCACCCTGCTGCGCGAGGACGCGCTGCAAGCGGCGCGCCAGGCCGAGCAGGATTTCGCGCGCGGCGTGGATCGCGGCCCCCTGCAGGGTGTGCCTTTCTCATTAAAAGATATCTTTGACACCGCCGGCATTCCCACCACGGCGGGCTCGCCGCAATGGCGCGGGCGCGTGCCCGACCAGACGGCAACCAGTGCCCGTCGTTTGCTGGATGCCGGCGGCATCCTGATTGGCAAGTGCAACTTGCTGGAGTTTGCCTACGGCATTGTGCACCCCGAGTTTGGGCAGTGCAACAACCCGTGGGACACCGGCCGCACCAGCGGCGGTTCGAGCAGCGGTTCGGCGGCGTCCATCGCGGCGGGTATTGGCTACGGCTCGCTGGGCACCGACACGGGCGGTTCCATCCGCATACCGGCGGCCTACTGCGGCGTGGTCGGCCTCAAGCCCACCTACGGGCGCGTCAGCCGCCACGGGGTCTTTCCGCTGTCGTGGTCGCTGGATCACGTTGGCACGCTGGCCCGCTCGGTGGAAGACACCGCATTGCTGCTCGGCATCATTGCCGGACGCGATGAACTGGACGTCAGCTCGGCGCATGCCGTGGTGCCCGATTACCGCGCGGCGCTCACCCGCCGCCTGGACGGGGTGCGCGTGGGTGTGCTGGAGCAGCATATGGATCATCCCGACCTGCGCCCCGGCGTGAGCGAGGCGACCTGGGCGGCGGTGCGCGAACTGGAAAAATTGGGCGCGACGCTGGTTCCCATTCACCTGAACGGGTTGGATGAAGCCGACCCGGCTATGCTGGTGACCATTCTGCCCGAGGCCACACTGGCGCACGAAACCATGCTGCGTACTCATGCGGAGTGCTATGCCGAAATGACCCGCCAGCAGTTGGAACTGGGCGCTTTGCTGCCTGCCGTGGATTACCTGCGCGCGCAGCAATACCGCACCCGCCTGATGAACGAGTTTATGGCGGCGTTGCGCA
>DAOUGY010000337.1:0-1819 GCA_034428975.1 Anaerolineaceae bacterium
GCCGTCTGCGGCGCGCGCAGCGTCCACGCGGCGGTGACGGCTTTGATGGCTTCGTGCACCAATTCGCTTGAGCCGGCGTTCTCGCCCAGGTTGCCAAAGCCCGCCATGCGCCCGATGCGCCCATCGGCAGCGCGCCCCCAGGCGTTGCAGGAGGTGCCCGCCACCACCGCCACACCCCAGCTCTCGCTCGCCCCGCCGTAGAGCGCGATCATGGCGTCGTTGACAATCTCAAACGGACCGCCCAGGTGGAGCGTCTCCACCATGCGGCGGAATTCTGGCATCTGCGAGTCCCAATCGTAGCCGCAGATGCCCAGGCCAGCCCCGCTGATCTGCGCGGCGGTGATGCCTGCCTGCGCCAAAGCCGGCGCAGTGATCTCCGCGAGCAGCGCGGTGTAATCCTTGAAGTTGTAGGGATTGCCGCGCCGCCCCTGGCAGAAGCCCAGCGCGCGCCCGTTTTCATCCGCCACCAGGGCGTGGCTCTTGGTGGAGCCGGTATCGATGCCGAGGAAATAGCGCATGGGCTAACTCCAGAACAGCGGCAAATGTGCTTTGTGCGTCTCCAGTAGGTCATCCCAAACGCCCTGCACGCGCGCCAGGTCGGGACCGAGCGGGTGCGCCAGCATGGCTTCAAACGCGGCGGCGCGGTCGCCGTGGATGGCGGCTTCCACCGTCAGCAGTTCGTAGGCTTTGACGTGCGCGATCAAGCCGCTCTGCGCCGGCGGCAGGGGTTCAGCCCGCAGCGCGCGGAAGCCCAGCCGATCCACCCGGCAGGGCATTTCCAGCACCCAGTCCGGGTTCCAGCCGGGCACGGCGCCGCGGTGCACCACGTTGGCGATGTGAATTTCGCTCAAGTTGTTGTAGTGCGAGTTGATGATCTGCGTGGCGACGGTGGAATAATACGCCCCGCCGCGCTTCATCAAGCCGGGCGGCGGCTCGGTGCGGTCGGGTTCGGCGTACTGGCGCAGCAGCTCCTTTTCCAGTTCCATCACCGTCTCGGCGCGCGAGGGGGGCCAGTTCTGCTGAGATGCCACTTTTTGCGGGGTGTTGTAGAAGTAGCCCAGGTAGCCGCTGGGCAGCATGCGCGTGATCTCCAAATAACGCCTGCCAAAGCCCAGCGCGGAGTCTTCCTGCTGGAGCAGCAAGTCAACATACTCATCCCACAAATCCACATCGTGATAAGACAGCCCGCGGAACCAGGACAGGTGATTGAGCCCGAGAATATCGGCTTCGGCTTCGTCGGGGTTGCCGTCAAAGCGCCCGTGAGTTTTGAGGAAGTTGAGCGCGCCCATCTTCTGCCCAAAGGGACCGTTGCACACACCCACGCTGGTCACCTGCGGGGCGTGGCGGTTGAGGGCTTCGGTCACCAGCCCGGAGGGATTGGTGAAGTTGACTAGCACGGCGTTGGGCGCCAGTTCAGCCATATCTTGCGCAATTTTCAGAATAACGGGGATGGTGCGCAGGGCTTTGCCCATGCCGCCGATGCCAGTGGTCTCTTGCCCCACCAGCCCGTGCCGGCGCCCCAGGTATTCATCTTCGCGCCGGGCTTGCAAGCCGCCCACGCGCAGCTGGGTGATGACGTAGCGCGCGTCGGCGACCGCGGCGCGCTGGTCGGTGGTGAGGGTGACGGCGAAGGGCGCATTGCGGGCTTGCACCATGCGCTGGGCGAACCCGCCCACAATCTCCAGGCGCTGGGGGTTAATATCCATCAGAGCGAGTTCCGTCAGCGGCAGGCTGGCGGCGCGCTCGATAAATCCATTGATCAGTTCGGGGGTGTAGGTGGAGCCGGCTCCGATCACGGCGATTTTCATGGGGTCACCTC
>DAOUGY010000338.1:0-2724 GCA_034428975.1 Anaerolineaceae bacterium
GAAAACGCCACCCTTTGAACCCACCCAGATCAATGAAAATCTTTTTGGGCGTGGTGCTTCCGACATGAAGGGCCAGGTGGCTGCCTCGCTTGCCGCCGTCGAAGCTGTGCTGCAGGCAGGCGAACCGCCTGTGAACATAAAATTCATGATCGAAGGCGAAGAAGAGATCGGGTCGCCCAACCTGGCGCCTTTCCTTCGGGCAAATGCACAATTGCTGGCGGCGGACGTGGTCCTGAATCCCGATTCAGGAATGCTCGCTGCTGATTTTCCCACGCTGACCTATGCGCTGAGAGGATTGGCCTATTTTGAACTCCGCGTGTACGGTCCGGAGCACGATCTGCATTCCGGCCTGTTTGGCGGCGTGGTTCACAACCCGGCTCAGGCGATAATTGAATTAATTGCCGGCATGCATGACGCGGATGGACGAATCCAGCTTCCCGGTTATTACGACTCAGTACGTGAGATATCAGCAGAAGAGCGGGAAGATATTGCCCGGCTTCCGATGACGGAAGATTTCTACAAAGCCCAAACCGGCGCGCCACAATTGTGGGGCGAAAAGGGCTTTACGCCGGCTGAACGTATCGGCGGACGGCCCACCCTTGAAGTCAACGGGATCCTTTCCGGGTTCACCGGGCAGGGCTCAAAGACCGTCATTCCCTCCTGGGCCATGGCGAAAATCTCCATGCGACTGGTCCCCGATCAGGATCCCAATGAAGTCCACCGTCAGTTAATCCAATACCTGGAGCAAAAAGCACCGGCCACCATCCGCTGGGAATTAATCAAAATGGCCGGCGGCCCGGCTTCATTCACAGACCCCAATCACCCGGCAGCAGTGGCAATGAGTCATGCGATGGAAACCATCTGGGGGATGCGCCCGGTGTTTAAACGGGAAGGCGGAAGCATTCCGATCGTGGCGGAAATGCAGGAAATCCTGGGGGTCGAATCCGTTTTGACCGGTTTCGGTCTACCAGAGGATAACGTCCACGCTCCAAATGAAAAATTACATCTTCCCACCTGGTACCGCGGGATTGATGCTTTAGTTCATTTCTTTTACAACTACGGTAAATAAGGGACCATGGCTACCGATAAATTACGTTTACCATCCTACGGCGGACAAGCGTTAATCGAAGGCGTGTTGATGCGCGGTTCGAAATATGTTGCCGCCGCCTTTCGCCTCCCAACCGGCGAGATCAGCATTGAAACCGAAGAATTATCCAAAATTTACCAATCACCACTATCAAAAATTCCATTCATGCGAGGGCTGGTCATTCTGTGGGATGCCCTGGGATTGGGCATGCGGTTTTTAACCCAGGCTGCCAATAAGCAGGTGGGAGAGGATGAAAAAATCGACGGCCCGCAAATGGCAGTAACCATGGTTATTTCCTTTGCCATAGCTATTGGCCTGTTTTTCATCGGCCCCGCGGCGATTGGCAAGGGTCTGGAATCTCTACTCAAGATTCCTCAGGGTTGGGGCAACCTGATCGAAGGTGTCGTCCGGCTGGGCATTGTGATCCTTTACATCTGGGCGATTGGAAAAATGCCGGACATCCGCCGGGTTTTTGCCTATCACGGCGCTGAACACAAAACCATCAATGCCTTCGAGGCCGGCACAGCGCTTACGCCTGAAAATGTCAGCAAATTCAGCCTTGAACACCCCCGCTGCGGCACCTCCTTTTTACTAACCGTTGTGGTGTTGTCGGTGATTGTGTTTTCTGCCCTCGGCCACCTGCCCTGGTGGTTGACATTGCTCAGTCGGGTGCTGTTGCTGCCATTCATTGCCATGCTTGGTTATGAGTATATCCGCTGGGCAGCCGCGCATCTCGATTCGCCACTGGTGCGCTGGCTGATCCGCCCGAATCTCGCGCTGCAAAAACTGACGACCAACGAACCTACAACCGATATTCTAGAGGTGGCAATTGCGGCGTTCAATGCCATGTACGCGTTGGAAAATCCGGCACAGGTGCAATTGGAAACCCCGGCCAGGCAGCCCGCCGCTTCGACTTGACAGTCCACCCCGCCCGGTTATACTGAAAGCAACCGGAGCTTGCAATGAAACCCTGGCAACTGGTCGCCTTTGGCATCGTTCTTGGCCTGCTATCCTCAGCCTTGATCCTTCTGGTCATCAGCCAGCCGGTTGGTGAGCCAATCCAGATTCTCCCTGCGCCCACCCAAGGGCCAATCATGGTCGATGTGGCCGGCGAGGTGCTGAACCCAGGCATCTACACGCTCACCGTTGGCGCGCGGGTGGCAGATGGTATTTCGGCGGCGGGCGGATTATTGGATACTGCCAACACCGATCAAATCAACCTGGCTGCCCGTCTGACGGATGGCGACAAAATCTGGGTGCCGGCTGTTGGACAGACTGTCGTGAATATCCCAGAAACCACCGTTCGCGGTACAAGCTTCCTCATCAACATCAACGCAGCATCCGCCAGTGAAATTGAAACGCTGCCCGGCATTGGCGAAGTGAAAGCGGGTCAAATTGTTACCTACCGGAACGAACACGGCCTTTTTTTGAGCGTGGAGGATTTACTCAATGTTCCGGGGATCGGACCGGAACTTCTTGAAACCATCCGGCCATTGATTACATTGTCAGATTGAAAGAGATGAGCAAATGGGCAACACAAAAGAAATCCTGGAACTAAAACTTCGTGACGCGATGCGGGCTAATGATGACGTCAGCAGGCGAACCATACGCATGGTCCTCAGCGCGGTGAAACTGGC
>DAOUGY010000339.1:0-4771 GCA_034428975.1 Anaerolineaceae bacterium
GCCAGTTGCGGGTCGCGGTGCGGCTTATCACCGTAAGTGCATTCCATGATCAGATAATCGGGCGCATCGGGCAGCACCGGGTCGGCCATCAACGGCAGATTCTCGCGGCCTATGTCACCGGAGAACCAGATGCGCGTGCTGTGCCCGTTCTCGCGCACGTCCAACTGCACGCCCGCCGAGCCAAGAATGTGGCCGGCATCCAGCAATTTGGCCGTCACGCCCGGGATGGGTTCAAACGCCTGCCCGTAGCGCACGCCGCGGAACAGGGCGTTCACCTGCCTGGCGTCTTCCACCGTGTACAACGGTTCGATGGGCGGCTCGCCGCGCAGCGCGCGTTTCTTGTTCACAAATTCGGCGTCCGATTCCTGAATGTGCCCGGCATCCTGCAGCATCACATCCGAAAGGGCTGCCGTGGCCTCGGTGGTGTAAATCGGGCCGGTATAGCCGTTCTTGACCAGATTGGGCAGGTTGCCGCTGTGATCGATGTGCGCATGCGAGAGGATGACCGCATCCACGCTGGTCACATCAAAATCAAAATTCTGGTTGCGCTCGTAAAAATCCTTGCGCCGGCCCTGAAACAAGCCGCAATCCAGCAGCAGGCGCTTGCCGTTGATCTCAAGCAAGTGGCGCGAGCCGGTGACCGTACGCGCCGCCCCGTTAAAGAGAATTTTCATCTTGCCCTCCTTGCAACACTTGCAATATCAACCGGCCAAAATGATCCAACCGCCAGGGCAAATGAACCATCAGGGGAGCCAACTGCTCCAGATTGGCCGGGTTGGCCGCGGCGATTTCTTCCATCACGTCACGCGGCAGCACCACATCCGATTCCACTTTCTGCAATTGGGCTGTCATCTTACGCCAGGCGCGCAGGCGTTCCAACCGCTCCAGGTAGGCATCATCCGGCCGTGTCGAGGGCGGGCGGAAGCGTGGCGGCTGCTGCAACCCGCGCTGTACGGCGCGGCACAAACCTTCGGCATGGCGCTCAAACTGACGCGGCGTCAACGCTTTCAGTTCGGCCAGCGCAGCCGGTTCGGTCGGGGCCGCCAGGGCGATTTGCAGCAGGCTGTCGTTGCTCAACACCTTGAACAGCGGCAAATCGGCCAGTTGCGCCTGCCGGTCGCGATACGCACACAGCTCATGCAACACGGCGGCCTGCTGCGGCAGAATGGTTTGGCCGCGCGTCAGGCGCCAGCAATTCTCCTGCTCTTCGCCGTTGACGTGCACGGGCAGATCGCACAGGCGCTGGAAATCTTCGCGTGCCAGCGCCCAGCGGCTGGCGGCAACCAGCTCGTCGCGCAGACGATCGCGCAGCGCCACCAGATAATGCGAATCCATGCGGGCGTAGTGCAGCTGGGCTGCCGGAAGCGGGCGCTGCCCCCAGTTGGCGCGCTGATATCGCTTGTCCAGCTTCACGCCAAATTCGGCTTCCAAAATTGCGCCCAGCCCAAAGGCCTCGCGTCCCAAAATGCGGCAGGCCAGCATGGTATCGAACAGGTTGGCAAATTTAAAGTCAAAATCGCGTTTCAGGCACAGAACGTCATACTCGCCGGCATGGAAGACCTTCTCAATGTTCGGGTCGGCCATCACCGGCGCCAGTTCGCTTAAATCGGTTAACATCAGCGGGTCCACCAGGTAATCGGTGTCCGGCGTGGAAATCTGCACCAGGCAGACCTGCTCGCGGTAAGCAAACAAGCTGTTGGACTCCGTGTCCACTGCGATGATGGGCTGGTGGGCTAGGTCCTTGACCATGCGACGCAGTTCGGCCGGCCGGGCCACCCAGATCGGTGCGTTCAATTCAGCATCGCTCATGGGCTTGATTATAGCGTATAACCGCGGTTTTGCAGCTCATCAACGGGCCGGCCTGCTCGCCCACTTGCATTCCAGGCATTCCCGCATATACTTTTAACCAGGATAGCGCGGCCAAACTTAACAGTGCTGCATCCCCCTGTGGTAAGATTACGCGAGGAGACACCATGAAAGAACGCGTTCTGATCATCGAAGACGATGAAGGCATTGTCAAAGTGTTGCGGCGGGGCCTGGCGTATGAAGGGTACCAGGTGGATGCCGCCTTTGACGGCGAAAGCGGTCTCGCTCTGGCGCGCGACCAGCATCCGGATGTGGTGATTTTGGATTGGATGCTGCCTGGCATGGACGGTTTGGAAGTCTGCCAGCGGCTGCGCGCCGGTGGCAGCGTGCCGGTGCTGATGTTGACCGCCAAAGACACCGTTCAAGATCGCGTGCAGGGTCTGGATGCCGGCGCGGATGATTACATGGTCAAACCGTTTGACCTGGACGAACTGCTGGCGCGCGTGCGCGCGCTGCTGCGCCGCACGCAAACCGACCGCGCCCCGGTGTTAACCTTTGCCGATCTGACGCTGGACACCTCCACCCGCCAGGCGTTCCGCCGCGGGCGCGTCATCTCGCTCACCGCCAAGGAATACGACCTGCTGGAGCTCTTCCTGCGCCACCCGCGCCAGGTGTTGACTCGCGAAATGATCTTCGACCGCGTGTGGGGCTATGATTTCGGCGGCGAAAGCAACGTGCTCGACGTCTACATTCGTTATTTACGCCAGAAGCTCGAACAGGAAGGGGAAGATCGCTTGCTCCACACCGCGCGCGGCGTGGGCTACGTGATGCGCGAGACGCCCTGATGTCGCTGCGGCTTCGCCTGACTCTGCTCTACACCACCCTGCTGGGGTTGGTATTGATGCTCGCCGGTGCGCTGATTTACAGCCTGGTGAGCGTCAATCTCATTAATCAGGTGGATTCCAGCCTGGTTCAATCCTCCAACCAAATCATCGATTTGCTGCGGGTCAACATGGACAACCGTTTTGACCCGCGTTCCATTGCCTCCTACCAGCCCACCGAAAACCTGGTCATCCAGTTGTGGAACTACAACAACGAACTGGAAATCGCCCGCCCGGCGCTCTGGCAGCAGACGCTGGACGCGGATGGGCTGCAGGCAGGCAAGACGGTCATCCATTCCACCCAAACGGCCACCGCTCACATGCGCGTGATCAGCATTCCCCTGCGCAGCGTGCGCGGACCCGCCGGCGTTCTGCAGTTGGGATTGTCGCTGGGGCTGGTGGATACCACCCAGCAAACGCTCGCGGTGGTGGTGTTGATCATGACCTTGGTGGCCATGTTCCTCACCGGACTGGCCACCTGGCTGCTGACCGGGCGCGCCCTGGCGCCGCTGCAAACCGTCACCACGGTCGCCACGCAAATCACCCGCGCCGACGACCTGTCGCGCCGCATCCCGCTCACCAGCAACCCGGAAGACGAAGTTGGCAGCCTGATTCTGGCTTTCAACCAGACCATGGAACGACTGGAGCAATTGTTCACGTCACAGCGCCGCTTTGTGGCGGATGTCAGTCACGAGCTGCGTACGCCGCTGACGGTCATCAAGGGTAACATCAGCCTGATGCGCAAAATGTGCAATCAGGAAGACGCCGAAATCTTGGCCGACATCGACAGCGAGGTGGACCGCCTGACTCGCATGGTCACCGATCTGCTGCTGCTGGCCCAGGTGGATGCCGGAAGCCTGCCACTGGATCGCAAACCGGTGGATCTGGATACCCTGTTGCTGGAAGTCTTCGAACAAATGCGGGTTTTGGCCGGCGACCGCGTCAAAATCACCATCGTGGATATCGATCAAGTCATCGTCCCGGGCGACCGCGACCGCTTGAAACAGGTCATCCTCAACCTGGTTGGCAACGCCGTGCAGTACACCCCGCCGGGCGGCGAAGTGCACCTGACCCTGCAAAAAGACGGGCAGCGCGGCATCCTGTCGGTCAGTGATAATGGGCCAGGTATCCCGGCCAAAGATCTGCCGCATATTTTTGAGCGTTTTTACCGCGGCGATCAGTCGCGCAAGCGGAACAAGAGCAGCGGCTTCGGCCTGGGGCTGTCCATCGCCTACTGGATCGCGGTAAATCACGACGGCGCCCTTACTGTTAACTCGACCGAAGGCGCTGGAACGACCTTCACGCTGTCCCTGCCCTTGCAAGGAAATCCGCCGTCTCTCGCATAAAGCGTGCTAAAAAAAATAACAGCCGGTTGCGATCCGGCTGTTATTATGTATGGGGCTGGATGGAGAAGCCACCCGCAGGATTCTCGCCTGGCTACTGCAAGCGCTGGTTGTGACCCGAGTCACTTACCGCCGTGGGAGCCGGTCGCGCTGCGCCGGTCAGGCTGTGGTAGGTGGGTTCGGGTCGTCCGCTGGAGGTCTCCATCGTTGCAGGTCGCGGCATAGCATTGGAAGCCGGGCGGGCCACCACATTGTGGCGGGGAGTAGGCTGCGGTGAGAAAGACGCGGCCGGGCTGGTGATGGGGCGCGGGCGGCTGTTGGAGCTGTAGCCGGAGGACGGACGACGTTCCACACCCATCAGATGATCCGCTGCGTATGACATCGAGCCGATGATCAGGATACGGATCACCCAGACCATCACCGCAACGAAGACCGGCACGACATTGGAAATGGTTTCCGAGCTGATCACACTGGCGCTCTTGACCGCGTGGTTGGCAATCGCCATGGACACACCCCACCAGGTGAGCGCGGCGTTCATCGTGGCGGCCAGCAACCAGGCACCGAATAAATACCACACCTCCTGCCCGTTGCCGCGGGCATGCGGCATGAACAAGCGGGCAATACCCGCGAAGTCGATGCTGCAAAACGCAATGGTCAGAATTGTGCCCCAGGTGATCCCGGCAAATTTCAGGGAGCCGAGCAAGTCGCGCAGGGCGTATTCGGTGGTGGAATAGTTGAACA
>DAOUGY010000340.1:0-20818 GCA_034428975.1 Anaerolineaceae bacterium
GCCCTACCCCGACGATCTGGTGATCTCCTTTGTCAAACAGGCCTGTGAATCGGGCGTGGGCGTCATGCGCATGTTCGATGCGCTCAACGACGAGCGCAACCTGCTGCTGGCGCTGATGGCCACCAAGACCTACGGCGCCAAAGCCGAAGCCGCCATTTCGTACACGGTCAGCCCGGTGCACACCACCGATTACTTTGTGGGGTATGCGCGCAAGCTGCAGGATATGGGCGCCGACCAGTTGGCGATCAAGGATATGGCCGGGTTGCTGCAACCCGCCGACGCAGTGGAGTTGATCCGCGGTATCAAAGCCGCCACCCGTCTGCCGCTGGCGCTGCACAGCCACACCACCACCGGTGTGGGCCTGCTCAACGCTGTTGTTGGCATGGTGCACGGCGTCGATTCGATCGACTGCGCCATCACGCCCTTCGCCGGGGGCAGTTCGCACCCGCCGGTGGAGCTGCTGGTGGCCTTTGCCGAAGAGCTGGGCTTGCAGCACGGTCTGGATAAGGCCCTGCTGGAACGCATTCAGACCGAGTTGTTCGCCATTTCCGCCGAATTAAAGGAGTCGATTCCCGATTACGGCAAGTATTACCGCCCGGTGCGTTTTGCGGATGTGGACCGCCGCGCCGTGCAGCCGATTCTCAAACTGGTTCAATCCGGCAGCCGCGCCGAGATCGATTCTGCGCTGGCGCTCTCGCGCACGATGCTGGCCGACCTGGGTTACCCGGCCTACGATGACCGCATTTTTGACTCGCAAATCCCCGGTGGGATGATCTCCAACCTCAAGAATCAGCTCAAGCAAATGGGGCAGGATGATCTGCTCGACCGCCTGATGGAAGAAATACCGCTGGTGCGCCGCGACGTGGGCTACGTCCCGCTGGTCACGCCCACCAGCCAGATCATCGGTTCACAGGCGGCCTTCAACCTGATGACCGGCGAGCGCTACGCGATGGCGTCGGACGAGTTCCGCATGCTGCTGCGCGGCGAGTTTGGCCGCACGCCGGTGCAGCCCGACGCTGGCGTGGTGATGAAGGTGCTGGGTGGCGATCAGCCGCCGTTGAAGTACCGCCCGGCGTCGTACCTCAAGCCGGTGCTGGAAGATCCGCATGATCTGCCGTTTGTGCGCAGCCACAAGGATCTGCTGCTGCACCTGCTCTTCGGTCAGGCGGCGGACGAGTTCTTGAAAAAGCGCGACGCGGTACCGGCGTAAACCTGTGATGTGTGAAGAAGAGCCCAAACGGGCTCTTCTTTTTTGCGGAACCGGAGAACCACGGAGGATTTATCCACGGATACCACAGATGGAAAGGATGATGTGGATGACGACGGGGACGGCGGCGATCAGGACGTTCGGTCCTGGCAGTGCGGCCCTTTGACACCTGAATTCCGGCCAAAATTGCGGTAAAATGGATCGAATTTTGATGGCGCGCCGCAAACCGCCGCGCGCGAGGAGTATCGCTCATGCCGGTTGAACAAGAGATCATCGAAGCCCTGCGCAAGGTCAACGACCCTGAACTGCATCGCAGTATTGTGGATTTGAAAATGGTGCGCGACGTGCGCATTAACGACGGTCAGGTGGCCTTCACCCTGGCGCTGACCGTGCCGGGTTGCCCAATGAAAGAGCACATGCGCCGCGCGTCGATTGAGGCGCTGATGGCCCTGCCGGGCGTGAAGGACGTGCAGGTGGAATTCGCCGCGATGACCGAGGAAGAACGCCGCGCCGTGATGGGCGGCGGCGCCCCGGCGCTGCCCAAGCTGAACGCCTTCAATAAAATTGGGCAGGCCATTGCCGTGATGAGCGGCAAAGGCGGCGTGGGCAAATCCTCGGTGACGGCGCTGCTGGCCACCGCTCTGGCGCGCAGCGGTCAAAAAGTCGGCATCATCGATGCCGACATCACCGGCCCGAGCATCCCGAAGCTGTTCGGGCTGCCGTCCGGCGGCCTGCGCGGCAGCGATCAGGGCATCCTGCCGGCCATGACCAAAACCGGCATTCGCGTGGTTTCGACCAACCTGCTGGTGCCCACCGAAGACACCGCCGTCATCTGGCGCGGCCCGCTGATCACCGGCACCATTCAGCAATTCTGGAACGAAGTGCTGTGGGGCAAGCTCGACACCATGTTGATCGACCTGCCGCCGGGCACCTCGGACGCGACCATCACCGTGGCCAAGAACCTGCCGATCAACGGCGTGATCATGGTCACCACACCCCAGCAGTTGTCCTCGCTGGTGGTGCGCAAGGCCGTGCACATGCTGAAGGAACTGAACGTACCGGTACTGGGCGTGGTGGAGAACATGAGTTACTTCCCCTGTCCGGAGACCGGTCATGCCCATTACATCTTCGGGCGCAGCCATTCCGGCGAAGTGGCCGAAGCAGCCGGCGCGCCGCTGTGGGCGCAGCTGCCCATTCGCCCCGAAGTGGCCGAGCTGGGCGACAACGGGCGCATCGAAGAGGCACAAGTGCCGGAGATCGAAGTGATCGCCGCGCACTTGCTGCAGCCCATGCCGGTCAAGCGCGGTTAGCCGCGCGATGCCATGGCCGATCCATGCCGCCCCGCCGTTGTGCCGGGGCGGTTTTCATCGTGAGTGATCAGGCGCACAGCCGGCTCGGCGAACAGGTACTCCCACAGCCAGTGCAGCAGCACCGAGATGCGGTTGCGCAGCCCGCGCAGTTGGAGGAGATGCACGCCCAGCCAGAGCAGCCAGGCCGGAAAGCCGGCAAAGCGCAGGCGGCCGATCTGCGCCACCGCCTGGTTGCGCCCGATGACGGCCAGCGAACCGCGGTTGTGGTAGACAAAATCCGTGCGCGGCCGGCCGTTCAGGTCGTTGAGGATGGCGCGCGCGGCGTGCTCGCCCTGCTGGATGGCCACCGGTGCCATCATCGGCAGAGGTTGCCCGGCGGCGTCTTCCAGATAGGCGGCGTCGCCGATGACGAACACCTCGGGCCGGTCGGGCACGTTCAGCTGCGGCGTGATGATCACGCGGCCCGATTTGCCGCGCGGCGCCGTCAGACCGTCATACAGCGCGGCGGCGCGCATGCCCGCGGCCCACAACACGGTGCGCGCCGGCAGCCGTTCACCGTCCGCCAGGAATACGGCCTGCTCATCGGCGTGCCGCACCTGGGCGTTCAGGCGCACGTCCACCTGCTTGCGGCGCAGTTCCGCCGCGGCTTTGGCGCTTAAATCGGGGTGCAGATGCGCCAGCAGGCGCGGCCCGGCTTCCAGCAGCACCACGCGCATTTCGCCCGCATCCAACTGCGGGTAATCGCGCGCCAGGGTGCGGTGGGCCAGTTCGGCCACGGCCCCGGCGCTTTCCACGCCGATCGGTCCGCCGCCCACCACCACCACGGTCAGCAGGGCGCGGCGTGCCGCCGCATCGCGCTGCAGAGCGGCCTGTTCAAAGCGGCGCAGCAGGTGATTGCGCAAGCCCAGGGCGTCGTCGATGGATTTCAGCCCGAAGCTGTGGTTCTCCAAGGCATCCAGGCCGAAGAAATCGGTGCGCGCGCCGGCCGCCAGGATCAGATAATCATACGACAGCGGGCCGGCGCTGGTTTCCAGCGTGCGTTGATCCAGGTCAATGCGCTGCACCTCGGCCATGCGGAAGTCCAGGTTGTGCTGGCGGCGTAGTAGGGCGCGCACCGGTGCGGTGATCTCGTGCGGGGCCAGGCCGGAGGTGGCCACCTGGAAGAGCAGCGGTTGGAAGAGATGGTGATTGTTGCGGTCCACCAGGGTGACGCGCACGGGTTGCCCGGCCAGGGCGCGCGCGGCGCGCAGGCCGCCAAAACCGGCGCCGACGATGACGATATGGGGGAGTTGCGAATTGCGGTTCATGGACAGTAACCTCCTGTAGAGGGCTAATTGTGAAATCTGTAACTATGATAATTATACCTATTTTTATCCTAATTACAAGTCCTGTGAAAAATGTTTATACAACTCTGACAATCAAAAAACGCCGCGAACGGCGTTTTGGGGTTTAATGCCTGTCATCGACTGGAAACGAGTTATTCCAGATCCCAGCGGGTGGCGCTGCGCGTGAAATCCTGCTCGCGCCAGGCAAAAGCGCGCGTGGCGCGCACGGCATACCACACCGAGGCTTGCTCAAACTCCGGGTCGCTGGTGTAGCCAGGGTATTTTTGAGTGTAGGCCGCGATGATCCGGGCCAGGTGCTCACGGTCGCGCACTTCCTCCACCACGCCTTCCACAATCACCACATCGTCGCCGCTTTCCAAATGGACATTCACCTGCGGATTGCGGATGAAGTTTCGCGCCTTGCGCGAGCCGCGCCCGGTGCCAAAATACAACGTGTCGTTCAGCCAGACGCCCCATACCGGCGCGGCGTGCGGGCGTCCGTCCGGGCGGGTGGAAGCGATCCAGTAATTGCGCGAGACGGTCATGCGTTCAACAACATAGGTCCAGGGCAGCAGCCCCTCGCCGTCTGGTTCGATGCCGTAATCGGCCGAGAAATGCGGGCGCGCAGGGCGCGGGGGGTGAGGGTTCATGCTTTTTTCTCCTTGCGGCGCGCGGCCATCTGCCGGCGGTGCTCCAGCGTTTTAAGGATATACCCGGCGGCATCCGGCGTTTTGCAGCTGGTCTGCCCGTGGTCCACCACCACTTTGCCAATGCGCTCCGCCGAAGCCATGGCCTGCTGGCGCAGCGCCTCATTGCGAATGCCGATGGCGATCAGCGCGCTGTTCATCGCGTCGCGCGTGCGGTTGGGCGCGGTATGGATGGTCTGCTCGATGACGGGCAGCCATCTGGCAAAGAGATCATCCGGCAGGTCCGGCGCATTCATCGCCTGATGAGCCAGCAAACGCCAACCGGCCCGCCCAACCCACTCACGCCCGGATTGCATCCAGACGGTCATTTTCTCTGCCGCGGCGGGAGCGTTGCGGGCGGCGTCGCTGAATTCATCGGTGATCACGTAATTGTCCAGATCGTTAACCCAGGATTCCAGCAAAGCCGAATCCATCTGCGCCGGGTCGGCCACGCGCGCGGCCAACATACGCGCGTCGTGATTGCCCGTCTGCCACAGGGCCAGCGCCAGGGTATGATCGCGACCGATCCGCCGGGCCAATTTGCCCAGATCGGCGAACAGGACTCCGAACTGGTTGGGGCCCACGCCGTGACGGGCAAAGGTTTTGCGGGTTTGCGAACTGCCGCGGGCTTCCAGTTCGGCCAGTGCTTCAATCTGATTCATCATTGATTTTCCTGTAAAACAACGGCCATTTCGGCGGTGCGTTCCTGAATGCTGGCGGCCGTCTGGCGGGCCAGCGCGTCACCGGTGGGATGCGCGGCGCGCTGCCAGCTTTCGGCTTCGGCCAGCGCCGTGTAAATGTGACGCAACAGGCGCAGCACCTCGCCCGGCGGACCCTGCAGCGTGCAGCGCACTTTTTCAATCTGCACCGTGTGCTGGCGCAAATGGGAATCGAAGCGCCCCAGACGGAAGCTGAACGGCATGGGGTTGTCTTCCCAGTAGCGCACCGGCAGTTCCAGGTCGTCGGCGGTCGCGCCGCTTAAATCATCCAGCACGCGTGCGTGCCAGCGGGCGTGGGCGGCCTGCATCTTTTTCAGCGGCGCGCCCAGCAAAGCGCGGTATTCCTCTTCGGGTATGCCGATGATGCGTCCCCAGGCTTCATCGGGCACTTCGATCGGTTCGGTTTCGCCGCCGCGGCGGCGCTCCAGCGCCGAAAAACTGACCACAAAGAAGCTGATCTCGGCAGCCAGCAGGTGCGCATACGTCTCACGGATCGACCATTCGCCTTCGGCGGGCGCGGTATCCGCCGTTTCGGCATCGATGCCCAGCAGCACAGCCTGCAGGTCGCGAAAGGCGGCGTGATAATGGGCCAAAATGTGGCGGGCGGGGTTGATCGGCGCGCACAGGGTGCTGAGCTGTGCAGCCAGGGCGCGCAGCTCTTCGTAAGTGCGAAAGAAAGCGAAGCGCAGGCCTTCGGCGTCGTAGGATTGCCAGGCCCACTTCAATTCCAGATCGCTGTCCGTCATGGTCAGCGCGGTATGCGTAAAACCGTCAACGGCTTGCGCCAGAGGGTTGGATTGCATGGCGAATCCTTTCTGTGGACGGAATGAATCCACAATTGGAT
Source organism: Anaerolineaceae bacterium (assembly GCA_034428975.1). Taxonomy (GTDB): domain Bacteria; phylum Chloroflexota; class Anaerolineae; order Anaerolineales; family Anaerolineaceae; genus DAOUGY01. The sequence goes on from DAOUGY010000340.1 coordinate 6,092, forward strand.
TGTAGCATGGACGGCGGCAATAAAAAATCCCCGCCTGCGAGGGCAAGCGGGGAGGGCAACGACGCGTACGCTTACGCGGTGGTCGATTCGGTTTCGGGCTGGGCAACCAGTTCCAGTTCGATCGAAATTTCGACTTCTTCGCCCACCAGCACGCCGCCAGTCTCCAGGCCCTGATTCCAGACCAGGCCCCAATCCTTGCGGTTGATGCGCGTCTTGCCGGAGAAACCGGCGCTGGTGGTGCCCCACGGGCTCTTGGCCTTGCCGAGAAATTCCACATCCAGGGTGACCGGCTTGGTCACGTCGCGGATGGTCAGGTCGCCGAGCAATTTGGCGCGGCTGCCGTCCAACACGTCCACGCGCGTGCTCTTGAAGGTCATCACCGGGTAGACTTCGGAATTGAAGAAATCGGCCGAACGCAGGTGATTGTCGCGGGCGCCTTCGCGCGTGTTGATGCTGGCGGTTTCAATGGCGATATCCACGCGGGTGTTGGCCGGGTTGGCCTCATCCAGATTGACCGTGCCGCTGAATTTCTCAAACGAGCCGCGCACCTTGGCGATCATCATATGGCGGACGCTGAATTCAACTTGCGTATGGGCAGTATCGATATTCCAGGACATGATATTTTCTCCTTTTGGATACAAAAAAGTTTGGTTTTTAATGGCTTGTCGGGTTCCGCGGTTATTCGCGAGCGTTCTTACCCAGAATGCGGCACAGCCGGCCGAGTTCGGCCTGCTCTTCGAGGGTGAGCACATCCAATTCGGCCTGAATGGCGGCCAACATTTGTGGAAATGTGCGCTCAATCACCGCCGTTCCCTCGGGAGTGAGTTTCAGAATGACCATGCGCCGGTCGGTCGTGTCGCGTTCGCGGCGCACAAAGCCCATTTTCTCCAGGTTGTCCACCACCAGGGTGATGTTTCCGCTGGATTTGAGCAGCTTGCTGCTAACTTCGCCCTGGCACAGCGGGCCAAGGTGGTAGAGCGTCTCGAGCACGCCAAACTGCGAAGGCGTCAGGCCTTCGATCACGTCGTGAGCATACAGACGGTTTTCAAAGGCATTGACCGCGCGCGTCAACTTGATGAACGTGTCGAGCGCGAGGCGGGCTTGAGGTGAACCTGGGTAGTGAGTAGGCATTTTTATCTCGATATCAAATATTTACACATCAAATGTTTCAATATCAAAATAATATCAAACCCATCGTATTTTGTCAAATGGCAATCCGCGAAATTGGATTAGAGTTTCTTAATGAAAATCAACCGGATCTCCCCCTTGGCGGAGCACATACCGGAGTGTACCGCCGCGTTTCGTTGATATAATCAGGCCAGTTTATTGGATGCCACGACCTGCCGAGGAAACAACCGCTTATGAATCCAGACCAGATGCGCCGGCTGCTGACCGATGTGCGCAACGGCGACCTGCCGGTGGAAGACGCGCTGCAGCACCTGCGCCAGTTACCTTATGAATCGCTGGACGGCTTTGCCCGCCTGGACCTGCACCGCTCGCTGCGCACCGGCTTCCCCGAAGTGATCTTCGGGCAGGGCAAAACCGCCGACCAATTGTTGCAAATCTTCAACCGCCTGGCCGAACAGAACGACCGCGTGCTGGCCACGCGCGTGGACGCGGCGGTGTACGCGCAGATCCGCGCCGGGCTGCCCGCCGACGCCGTCTATTCGCCCACGGCGCGCACCCTGCACGTGCTGCGCGCCGACCCGGCCACCGCCCAACCCGGCGTGCTGGTGCTGACCGGCGGCACCACCGACCTGCCCGTGGCCGAAGAGGCCGCGACCACCGCCGAGGTGATGGGCAGCGCGGTGACGCGCATCTACGACGTGGGCGTGGCCGGTTTGCACCGCCTGCTCGATCAGCTGCCCGCGCTGCACAAGGCGCGTGTGATTGTGGCGGTGGCCGGCATGGAAGGCGCGCTGCCCAGCGTGGTGGCCGGATTGGTGTCGGTGCCGGTCATCGCCGTGCCGACCAGCGTGGGCTACGGTGCCAGCTTTGAAGGCCTGGCGGCACTGCTGGCCATGCTCAATTCGTGCGCCGCCGGGGTGGGCGTGGTCAATATCGACAACGGCTTTGGCGCCGGATACCTGGCCGGCGTGATCAACCGCAACGCCCATGCCTGACGCCGCTTTGAACGATCTTACGCCCGAAACGCAGGTGCGCTGGCAGGGTTTGCTGACTCGCCTGACGGATATGGCCCCGGTGGTGGTGGCGTTTTCCGGCGGGGTGGACAGCGCTCTGCTGTGCGCCGCCGCGCAGATCGCCGCGCCCGGTCAGGCGCTGGCGGTCAACGTGGTTTCGCCGGTCAACCCGGCCGGCGAGGATGATCTGGCGCGTGACTTTGCCCACCAGATTGGCATCGCCTTTGAGGCGCTGGAATACGACGACCTGCAGGGCGAAAATTTCGCCGCTAACCCGCCTGACCGTTGTTACCACTGCAAGGGCACCCGTCTGCGCATGTTGCAGGAACTGGCCGACCGGCGTGGATTCCGCACGGTGGCGGAAGGCTCGAACGCCGATGATCGCCTGGATTACCGCCCGGGCAGCCGCGCAGTGGCCGAACTGGGCGTGCGCAGCCCGCTGGCCGAGGCCGGCCTGACCAAGGCCGAGATTCGCGCATTGGCCCGCGCTCTGGGCCTGCCCGTCTGGGACCGCCCCTCGGCGCCCTGCCTGGCGACGCGCTTCCCCTACGGCAGCCGCATCACCCGTGAGGGGCTGCACCAGGTGGCCGAGGCCGAAGCCTTCCTGCAGGCGCGCGGTTTTGCCCCGCTGCGCGTGCGTCACCTGGGCGACAGCGCCCGCATTGAGATCGCCCCGGCCGACTTTGCCCGCCTGGCGGCCCTGCATGCCGAGGTGGTGACGCATTTTCGCGCGCTGGGTTTCCAGTACGTGTCGCTTGATTTGCAGGGCTACCGCATGGGCAGCCTGAACGAGGTGTTGAAACGATGAAACTGGCCTACGTGGATTGTTTCTCCGGCATCAGCGGGGATATGTTCCTTGCCGCACTGTTGGACGCCGGTCTGCCGCTGGACGTGCTGACCGCGCAGTTGAAACGCCTGCCGCTGCCTGACGAATGGCGGTTGGGCGTGGAAACGACGATGAAGGGCCCGCTGCGTGCCAGCCTGCTGCGCGTGGAGATCCACGAGCACCCGCACACGCACCACCGCCACCCGGCCGACATTCAGGCCATAATCGAAGCTGCCGGCTATTCCGAGCGCGTCCAGCGCGCCAGCCTGGCGATTTTTGAGCGTCTGGCGCAGGCCGAGGCGCACGTTCACGGTGTTTCGCCGGAAGAGGTGCATTTCCACGAGGTTGGCGCGGTCGATTCGATTTTGGACATCGTCGGCGCGGCTGTCGGGTTGGATTATCTGGGCATCGAGCGCCTGTACGCCTCGCCGCTGCCGCTGGGCAGCGGTCAGGTAACCACCCAGCACGGTCCGCTGCCGCTGCCGGCCCCCGCCACGCTGGAGCTGCTGCGCAGCGCCAACGCGCCTGTGACGGCGTCGCCGGCGCGCGTTGAACTGGTCACGCCCACCGGCGCGGCTATTCTGGCGGCTCTGGCCAGTTTTGAGCAGCCCGCCATGCGCCTGCGGCAGGTGGGCGTGGGCGCTGGTCAACGCGACATGCCCTGGCCAAATGTGCTGCGCGTGATGATTGGTGAAGGCGGCGAGAGCGCCCCGGCGCGCCTGTGCCTGATTGAGACCAATATTGACGATTTGAGCGGCGAGGTGTTCGGCCATGTAATGGAAAAGTTGTTCGCCGCCGGCGCGCTGGATGTGTTCTTCACACCCATTCAGATGAAAAAGAACCGCCCGGCGACGATGTTGAGTGTGATTGCGCGCCGCGCACAGGAGCCTGAGCTGGCGCAGATGATTCTGCGCGAGACCAGTTCGTTTGGCGTACGCGTGCAGCCGATTGAACGCTACGAGGCTGATCGCGAGCTGCGCGAGGTGACCACCCGCTTTGGCGCGGTGACGGTCAAGCTCAAGCGTCTGGGCGGGCACACCATACAGGCCGCGCCGGAATATGAGGTGTGCGCGCGCCTGGCGGCGCAGGCGGGCGTCGGACTGATGGATGTGTATCGCGCGGCGCTGCTGGCCGCCGAGGAATGGTTGGGGTGAGGGACGGCGGCTGGATCCAAGAGGCATCCTCATCTTGTCCATCCGTGGTTAAAAACATCACCCGCCCGGCTGACCGGGCGGGTATGTTATAATTTTGGTGCCGAAGGTGGGAATCGAACCCACACTCCTTACGGAACACGATTTTGAGTCGTGCGCGTCTGCCTGTTCCGCCACTTCGGCCTGCACACCTGAGTATATCGAAGTTTCCCACATGGGTCAAGGATAGGAAAGCATATGCGTTTAGGAATCATCGGCTTACCACAATCAGGCAAAACCACCCTCTTTAACGCCCTCACCCGCGGCACCCAGCCCACCGGCAGCGCCAGCGGCAAGATTGAGATGCACACCGCCGTAGTGGATGTGCCCGACGCGCGCGTCGACCGCCTCTCGGAGATGTTCAAGCCCAAAAAAACCACCTATGCCAAGGTCACTTACGTGGACATCGCCGGTTTGGACGGCAGCGCCGGCAAGAGCGGCATTTCGGGCACGCTGCTCAACCAGTTGGCCCAGATGGACGGCTTCATTCATGTGGTGCGCTGCTTTGAAAACGAAAACGTACCGCACCAGCACGGCAGCGTCGATCCGCGGCGCGACATCGGCATCATGGACAGCGAACTGCTGCTTAACGACCTGATCGCCGTGGAGCGCAAGCTGGAGCGCCTGGCCGAAGAGCGCAAAAAGGGCGGCATGGGTCGCGACAAGGGCACGATGGAGCGCGAGCACGAGCTGTTCGAGCGCATGCACGCCGCGCTGTCCAACGATACCGCCCTGCGCGACATCGAAATCTCGGCTGAGGAGGAAAAACTGCTCTCTGGCTTTGGTTTTCTCAGCCGCAAGCCGATGTTGCTGGTGCTCAACCTGGCCGAAGGGCAGAGCGCGCCGGCCATCGAGTACAATCACCGCCGCAGCCAGGTGGTGGCGCTGCAGGCCCGGTTGGAAATGGACATTGCCCAGCTTCCGCCGGACGAGGCGCAGCTCTTCCTGGCCGAATACAACATTGAAGAACCGTCGCTCTTCCGCATGATCCGCCTGTCCTACGATCTGCTGGGGCTGCAATCCTTCCTGACCGCCGGGGCCGACGAAGTGCGTGCCTGGACGGTGCACCGCGGCGCCACCGCGCCCGAAGCTGCCGGCGAAATCCACTCAGATTTGCAGAAGGGCTTCATCCGCGCCGAGGTGGTGGCCTACACCGACCTGATGGCGCTGGGCGGTATGACCGAGGCCAAGGCCAAGGGCAAGCTGCGTCTGGAAGGCAAGGAATACATCGTCCAGGACGGTGACATCCTCAACATTCGCTTCAATCTCTAGCCCAACAAACCTGCGCGCCCGGTTGAGCCGGGCGCGTTTTTTATTTAAGCTGGCGATGCGATGATTTTTCCGGCAGCTTACGCGGCAAAATCGCCCGCGGCGCGCCCGGCGATGACCCCGCTGCTGAAGGCGAACTGCAGGTTGTACCCGCCGCACGGCCCGACCACGTCCAGCACCTCGCCGGCCAGATACAACCCCGGCACGACGCGCGATTGCAGCGTGGCGGCCTCCACCTCCGTCACCGGCACGCCGCCGGTGGACAACTGGCAAAATTCAAAACCGCGCGTGCCTTTGACCGCCACGGAATGGGCGGTGAGCAGGCGCAGGACCTTCTCCACGGCGGCATCCGACAGGGTGTTGAGCGGCGCGTCGGCGGCGATGCCGGCCATTTCCAGAAAAACCGGCGGTACTTTGGGCGGCAATGCCGCGCCCAGCAGCACGCGCAGCGGCACGCGTGTATCGCGCCGGCGGGCGATCAGCTCGCGTACGGCCGCCTCGCTGCCCGGCAGAAAATTCAGCTCCAGGCGCAGGTCGGCGCCCGCGCGGGTGCTGACGTGATGACTGAGGTCCATCACGGCCGGGCCGTTCATGCCCCATTGTGTGAAAATGCAGTTGCCGGTGGTTTCGCCCAGCGATTCGCGCCCGTGCCACAGCCGCGCGCGCACGTCCACGCGCACACCCTGCAAGCGCTGCAGGGCTGTCAGTTCCAGCAGCAGCGGCGCCAGGGCCGGCTGCACCGGGCGAACGGTGTGCCCCAGGCGCTCCAACATGGGGAACAACTCGCCGCGCGAACCCAGGTTGGGGTAGGCCTTGCCGCCCGCCGCCAGCACCACGCGTTCCGCGCGCAGCTCCCCGTTGGTTGTGATCAGTCGAAAGCCTTTACCCGCCGGGCGCACATCCGTCACACTGGTCTCCAGGCGCAGCTCCACCCCGGCCGGATCCAGCGCCGCGGCGAAGGCATCCACCACGCTGACCGCCGAATCAGACAGCGGATAGGTCCAGCCGTCGTCGGTGGCGTAGGTCAGCACGCCCAGGTCGCGCATAAAGGCCAGCAGGTTGGCGTGCCCAAAACGGGCGAACAGGCCCCGCAGGAATTCGGGGTCGGCGCAGGTGTAGCGTTCGGCGGCGACGTTGGCGTTGGTCAGGTTGCAGCGCCCGCTGCCGGTGACGAGCAGTTTGCGCCCCACCGACGGGTTGGAATCGATCAACGTCACGCGCACGCCCGGGCGGGCGGCGTGCAGCGCGGCCATCATACCGGCCGGGCCGGCGCCGATCACAGCCAGGGTGCGCGCGTCGCCGGGCATCGCTCAATCATCCACGGGGGAATAGGCGGGACACAGCGGCTCGCCTTCCGGCGAAAGCTCCAGCGGATAGCGGGCGGCCAGGTCGGCATCGTTGGCTTCCAGCAGTTGGCGGGCCGCGGCGTGCGAAACGCGGAACGAGACCCACGGCTGCGGTTCCTCATTCTTCATACGGTAACTGCGGCAGGACAGTTCCAGTCCCAGGCTGTCGTGCACGGATTGCGGCAGGTCGGGGGTGGCATACAGTTCCACCAGCACCGGCACGGCGTCGTCCGACAGGCTGGCCAGGTAGGCGCTGTCCAGCTCCTGGCCCTGGGCGGCGCGCGCCACGTTCTGGCGCACAATGAAGCCGTCCACGTTGATGGCCGCCAGCGACGCGCCAAAACCGACCAGCGCGCCCAACAAGGCCAGCGCCAGCCGTCCACGCCGGCCGAGCAGCTCCAGCACGACGGCGGCCAGCAGGGCGATGCCCAGCCAGAGGATGAAGACGTGGGTGTAGGTACGCAGGCGCGAGAAGCCGTAGGCGCTCTCATAGAGCGTCAGGCGTTGGAAGGACGAGACTAAAATGACGGTCACCAGTGCCAGCAGCAGCACACACAGCGCGCGGAAAGCGGTTTGTGCGCGGCCTTCGCGCGGGCGGGTGAGGGCGGTCAGGCTGGAATAAAGAGCCAGGCTGATCACCGCCACGGCCAGCAGCTCGTAAAAGCCGCGCCGCGCATATTCGGCGTAGGTGAACCCCTCGGTGGTGATGTTGGCCTGCCCGCCGAACAGGTAGACAAATTGAATGGCGACGAAGAAGGCGAACAGCAGGTTGACGCTGACCAGCACCACCAGCGCCTCAATCCAGCCCAGCGGCTCGCCTTTGGACGGTGCATCGGGGTCGGGGCGCGCCGCGGTGTGCAGCGGGTGCACGGCGTGCAGGTACAGCCCGGCGAAGATGTAGCTAAACACCAGAATGTAAACCAGGCGGAAGAGATATTCCGGCAGGCGTTCGATGGTGAACAGGTTCAGCAGGCCGCCAAGGCGCTGTTCAAAAATGGGGTCGGCCGAAGCCAGCAGCGCGCCCAGCACCAGCACCACCGGCAGCGCCAGCAGCAAACCGCGCAGCACCGGCAAAGCCTTGCGCAGCCCGGCGCGCGGCGGGGTCGCGGCGGCGGTTTCGCCCGCCGGCGGGGAAAGTTTCAACCCGCTCAACAGGCGGCTCAACCCGGCGACGATCAGCCCGCCCAGGGCGAGCAGATAATCGCGCAGGCGATAATGCGTCCAATAACCATCGCGGAATGTGGCGGCGATGAGCAGCGTGCCGGTCAGGGCCAATCCGGCGCCGGCCAGCGCGGTGAACTCCTCGCTGCGCAGCATGGGCACAGCGGCAAAGCCCAGCACGGCGGCGCCAAGCACCCAGGTGGCGCGCGCCGGGCGCACGCCGTCCATGCGGGCCAGCCACCAGCCACCGGCCAGAATCAACAGCACCCACAGGAAGAAGGAAATCCCCGGGGCTTTATTCCAGAAGAAGAGATCAAAGGCCAATGCAACAGCCAGAGCCATCAGCCAGAAACGCATGCGGCTATGCGGCATGGGATGTGCCTTTCGTGGATCGATTTTTGTCGGGTTCGGATTAATGGATGAACAGCGTGACCACCATGGTGAAGATGATGATCACCCCCACCGCGGCCATCACCACTTGCTGCCAGGCTTTTCCATTGGTCGTGCTGGAGCGTTGCGTGGAGCTGTTCTTTGTATTTTTGTCGTTTTTCGCCATTCTTACCTCTTTCTGTGCGTATTCTAACACCAATGTGCCGGGGTGCAAATGAAAAAACGCCGCCGGATGCCCGGCGGCGCAGCGGAGTACGATGTGAATCACCCGCTCACCAGCGAGGTGCGCAGCCGTTCCAGGGCGGTGTTTTTGGGATCGGTGACAAATTGCCAGAAGGCGGCCTGGGCCGAGGTGGCCGGGTGGCCGAGGTGCCGGCCAATGTACACATCCTGGCTGAGATCCAGCGATCTAACATGCACCTGGGCGACCGAGTTGCAAACGATGCGGCGGGCTACCAGGCGCGAAACGAAACCCACGCCGATGCCTTCCTGTACGGCAAATGCGATCGCTTCGGAGTTACCCAGGGTCAGTATGCGGTTGAGCGTGGTGATGTTCATGCCAATTTTGGCCAGGCCGTCGCGCAGTACAGCATAGGTGCCCGACGTTTCTTCGCGCAGGATGAAGCGCATTTCCATTAACTCATCCGGCTCAATCTCGCCGCGCTGCGCCCAGGGGTGATCCATCGGGGTGATCAGCACAATCGGCTCGGTGATAAAGCGGTGAAATTCAATTTCACTGGAATATTCAAACACGCTGGATAGACCCAGGTGGACACGCCCGTCGCTCAACATGCGCAGGGCGCGGTCGCGCGAGGTGACGTTCACCACGGCTTCGACGCGTGGATACAGGCGCATGAAGTCGGCCAGCAGCGGCGGAAGCACATACTTGCCCGGCGTGGTGCTGCAGCCGATGCGCAGCTCGCCGTGGACTTCGCCTTTCAGCGATTCCATGATTTCATCGGTGCGGATGGAGGCCATGACCATCTCGCGCGCCAGCGGAACCAGGCGCGCTCCGGCTTCGGTCAGACTGACGCGTCGCCCGGCGCGCAGAAAGAGCGGCACACCAAAATGGGCTTCGAGTAGTTGGATGTGTTGGGTGACGCTGGGCTGCGAAAGATGCAGTCGGTCTGCCGCACGCGAGAAATTAAGCGTTTCGGCAGCAGCCAGAAAGACCTGCAGTTGGTGTGTATCGAGCATGCGCGCCTCAGGCGGGGTGGAGTACGGCTAGTTTGGCACAAAGTGGATCGGAAAGCAAGTGTATTTCATTCAGTTTTCAATATTGTAATTCTATCAATTTACCTTATAGATTGCGTTCGTGTAAACCTATAATAATTTGTGATGCTTATCACTATTATATTAAACTTTTCTAATGTAGAATGATGCAAATTTCATCGCGAGGGTACACAGGGACAAAATGAAAAAAATACTGACTACCCTACTCCTGGGCGTTGGCCTGGTGTTGCTGGCGGGATGTGGAGCCAGCACGACACCGACGGCCGAAACGCCGGCCGAAACTGCGGTTGTGACCGAGGCGCCTGCCGCCGCGGCCCCGACAGCGGAGACGGTGGATAACTGTGTGGACTGTCACACCAACAAGCAGATGCTGATCGACACCGCCAAGCCCGAGGAACCCGTTGAGAGTGAATCCGAAGGCGTTGGCTGAGGTGGCTCTGTGGCTCCGTTGGAGCCCTGGGAAAAAGTGTTGGTGACGGAAGAGTTCTTTACGACCACACATGCCTTCATCAGTTGTACGTATTGTCACGGCGGTGTGCAATCGCCGGATAAGGACACGGCGCATGCCGGTCTGATCGCCAACCCCACCGAAGATCCGCAGAAATTGTGCGCGACCTGCCATGAAGATCAGGTGGAAACCTTCCCGGCCAGCCTGCATGCCACGCAGCAAGGCTATTGGACGGTGCTGGATGCACGCAGCACGCCGGAAAATCATCCGCAGTTGGAAGAAATGTTCGGCAACCACTGCGCCTCGTGCCACACCACCTGCGGCGACTGCCACATCAGCCAGCCGAACAGCGTGGGCGGTGGCCTGCTCAACGGGCACGTCTTTGAAAAGACACCCCCAATGACGCGCACCTGCACGGCCTGCCACGGCAGCCGCGTGGGTAATGAATACCTGGGCAAAAACGAAGAACTGCCCGGTGACGTGCACTTCCGCCAGGCGCGCATGAGCTGCGTGAGCTGCCACACCGGCGCCGAGATGCACGACTCGGGCGGGGCCAACCATCGCTACGATGGCGCGGAAAGCCCCAAATGTACCACCTGCCACGCCGAAGTCGGCACTGCGGCAGACAAGAATCCGCAGCACACCCTGCACGGCGACAAGCTCTCCTGCCAGGTGTGTCACTCGATCAGCTACTCGAACTGCGATAGCTGCCACGTATCCCTCAGCGAGGAAACCGGCAAGCCCAAGTTCAAGACGGCCGGCACGTACTTCACCTTCCTGATCGGCAAGAATCCGCGCCAGGACGAGAACCGCCCGTACGAATATGTGCCGCTGCGCCATGTCCCGGTGGATCCGCTCAACTATGCCTTCTACGGTGAAAACCTGCTGCCCAATTTCAACGCGCTGCCCACCTGGGTCTACACCACGCCCCACAACATCCAGCGCAACACACCTCAAAACGCATCCTGTTCCGCATGCCACGGCAACGCCGACCTGTTCCTGACGGCTGACAAGGTCAAGCCGGAAGAACTGGAAGCCAACGCCCCGGTCATTGTGGATCAGGTGCCGCCCCCGATGGGTCAATAAACCGATTTTTCCAAATTGAAAGGGTAAACCATGTTGAAGAAGTTGTACCTGCCCCTGTCTCTCCTGGTTCTGCTGAGCATGCTGCTTGCGGCGTGCGCCCCGGCCGTTGCCACTGAGGCCCCTGTTGTGGCCACCGAAGCCCCGGTGGTCACCGAGGCGCCGACTGAAGCGCCGGTTGTCACCGAAGCGCCTGCCGCCATTGATTTCGGCGCGCTGTTCCAGACCCTGATCGATGGCATCCCCGCCGATAAGGGTTATGGCACCGTCACTGCCACCGCCCTGAATGAAGAGTTGGTCGACAAAGCCCCCTTCATGCTGGACGTGCGCGAAGCCGGTGAACTGGAAGCTGATGGTTTCATCCAGGGCGCTGTGCACATTCCCGTGCGCGAAGTGCTCAACAACCTGGATAAACTGCCGGGTTTGGATGAACCGATCGTGATCTACTGCGCCTCCGGGCATCGCGGCGGCTTTGTGATGTCGGCCCTGAAACTGCTGGGTTACACCAACGTGCGCAATCTGGCCGGCGGCATCGGTGCCTGGAAAAAGGCCGAACTGGCCGTTGTGACCGGCTCCATGCCCGAAGCGGCCAAAGCCATCAGCCAGCCGATTGTGGCCGACAAGCCGCTCTACGATGCGCTCAATGGCTTCTTCACCGGCCTGCCCGAAGGTTTCTACACCATCAAAGCGGCCGACCTGAACGGCCTGCTGGGTGGCGCGGACGCCCCCACTCTGGTGGACATCCGCACCGAGAAGGAATTTGCGGAGAACGGTTATATCGACGGCGCGATCAATCTGCCCCTGGCGACCATCCTGCAGAACCTGGACAAATTGCCCGCGCAGGACAAGCCCATCGTGATCTACTGCGTCTCCGGCCACCGCGGCTCCATCGTCACCATGGCGCTACGCATGCTGGGCTACACCGACGTGCGCAATCTGGGCGGCGGCATCAATGCCTGGAAAGCCGCGCAGCTCCCGCTGGCCGGTGTTGTGGACTGGATGGCCGAGTGGACGACCTTTACAACTGGCCTCCCTCAGGGTTTCTACTCGATCAGCGCGGCTGACCTGAACACCCTGATCACCGAGAAGGCGCCCTTCCTGCTGGACGTGCGCGAAGCCGGTGAGCTGGAAAAAGACGGTTTCATTGCCGGTGCGGTGCACATTCCCACCCGCGACGTGCTGAAGAACCTGGATAAACTGCCTGCGCTCGATCAGCCGATTGTGATCTACTGCGCTTCCGGCCACCGCGGCTCGATGGTGATGGCTGCCCTGCGCCTGCTGGGCTACACCGACGTGCGCAACCTGGGCGGCGGTATCGGCGCCTGGAAAAAAGCCGAACTGCCCCTCGTGACCGAACCCGTGACTGAGCCTGTGGCCGGCACCGCCCCCGAAGTGGACGCCGCGCGTTTCGCCGCGCTGGATGCCTTCCTCAGCGGTCTGCCCGAAGGCTTCTTCACCGTCTCCGCGGCGGACCTGAACGCCGAGCTGGCCGGCACCCCGGCTCCGGTGGTGGTGGACGTGCGCAGCGCTGAAGAAATCGCCAAGACCGGTGTGATTGCCGGCGCGCTGGCCATCCCCGTGAATGAGCTGTTCACCAAGCTCGATCAGCTGCCCGCTGACAAGACGGCCCCCATCGTCATCACTTGCGCTTCCGGCCACCGCGGCGGCTTCGCCATGATGGCCCTGCGCATGGTGGGCTACTCCAATGTGCGCAACCTGGCCGGCGGCATGAACGCCTGGCTCGCGGCGGAACTGCCCGTTACCCAGTAGTAATACCGGTACCCTTGTTTTGATCAACGACCGGCAGGCCGCTCCTGCCGGTCGTTTGTTGTACAATCAGAGGCATGAAAATTCCCCTGCTGTATTCCCCCCTGCATATCGCCCACGCCCCCGCGGTGGAATTTGACCAGGGCCGCCTGCGCCCCTATGCCGAATGCCCCGAACGCATTGAGCGCATGCGCGCCCGCCTGCTGGACAGCGGCCTGGCCGAAGACGGCGGCGGCCCGCTGGAGGTGACCCTTGCCGAACTGAGCGGCGTGCACGACCCGGCCCTGCTCAACTTTTTGGCCCGTCGCGCCGAGCGTCTGCCCGACGACTCGCCGTATGTCTACCCGGAGATCTTCGCCATTCGTCCGGAGATGCGCCGCCTGGCGCGCAACCCCGATTGGCCGGACGGCGCTTATGCCTTTGACCCGTATGCCCCGCTGGGGCGCGCCACCTGGCAGGCCGCGCTGGCGGCCGCCGGGCTGGCCCTGGCCGGCGCCGAACGCCTGCAGCACGGTGAGCGCTGCGCCTACGCGCTGTGCCGCCCGCCGGGGCACCACGCCGGGACCGATTTTTACGGCGGGTTTTGCTACCTGAACAACGCCGCGCTGGCCGTTCACCGCCTGCTGGCGCTGGGGCGCGTGGCCGTGCTGGATATCGACTATCATCACGGCAATGGCACGCAAAGCCTCTTCTGGGATGAGCCGCGCGTTCTGTTTGTCTCGCTGCACGGCGACCCGGTCTTTGAGTATCCCTACTACAGCGGTTTCGCCGAGGAGACCGGCGGTCCGCACGCACCCAACAGCAATCTCAACCTGCCGCTGCCCGCCGGAACGGACGGCGCGACCTATTTGCGCGCGCTGCAGCGCGGGCTGGATGCCATAACGGCCTTTGACCCGGCTGCGCTGGTCGTTTCCGCCGGGTTCGACGCCGGCGAAGGCGACCCGGTGGGGCATTTCCGGCTGCTGCCCGCCGATTATACCGCGATTGGCGCGGCCGTTGGACGATTGAACCGCCCCACCCTGTTTGTGCAGGAGGGCGGCTATCGACTGGAGCGCCTGGCGGACTGCGCCGAAGGTCTGGTGCGCGGTTTTTTGGAAGCCTTGCGAGGGACGGCATGATGGAGATTTTTGAAATGAGCATGGCGGACCACGCCGAGTGCGTGGCGCTGTGGCAAATAACGCCCGGCATTGGCCTCAGCCAGTCGGATTCGCCCGAGGGCATTGCGCGCTTTTTGCAGGCCAATCCGGGCGGATCGTTTGTGGCGCGCGAGAACGGCGAACTGGTGGGCACGGTGTTGTGCGGCTCGGACGGGCGGCGCGGCTACCTGTATCACCTGGCGGTGCGCGAGAGTCACCGCGGACGCGGGTTGGGGCGCGCACTGGTGGAAAAGAGCCTGGAGACGCTGCGCGCCGCCGGCATCGAGAAGTGCCATATATTTGTGTACGGCGACAATACCGAAGGGCAGGCTTTTTGGACGCATACCGGCTGGAAACTGCGCACCACGCTGGTGATCATGACCCGGGACCTGTAGCGCATGAAGTCCCTGGCGCTGCGCCTGGCGCGCGGCAAGCGGATTGGGCCGGCGCTGGCCTGGATGGTGACGCATATGAGTTTTCTGATTCCTGCGGAACGGCTGGTGGAAACCGATCATCTGGTGGCATTTCATCACCCCCGGCCGTCGTACCCCTTGCACATTTTGATCCTGCCCAAGCGCCGCTATGCCTCCTGGAGCGACCTGCCCGCGCAGGACAGCGCTTTTTTGAGCGACCTGGTGCGCGCGGCGCAAACGCTGATCGAGCGCTTTGACCTGAACACGCGCGGCTACCGGCTGATCGTCAACGGAGGCCCGAATCAGGATGTGCCCCTGCTGCAC
>DAOUGY010000341.1:0-2939 GCA_034428975.1 Anaerolineaceae bacterium
TGAATGGTTTCGGCCAGGCGCATGATTTGCTGCGCCACCCAGCCGTCTGGCATGGTGGTCACCATGGGTTGGTTGCGCGTGGCGGCTTCGAATGACAATTCAGGCGCCGGTGGGATCAGCACCGCCACAGGCAAATCCAGCATTTCCTGAACCTGCTGCACCTTGAGCGACATTTCGGCGCGCGCGCGGTGGAAGAGTACCAGGTTGACCAGGCGCGTCTTGCCAAATCCGTAATTGATCAGTTCATCCAATAATATGCGTGTGCGGCGAACGGTGGCAGGGTGCGCTTCGCACAGCAGCACCAGTTCGTCGCAGGCGTTGACAATTTTGTCGTAGCCGGGGGTGGAAATGGTGCCGATGTCCAAAAAGGTGTAAGCGGCGCAATAGGCCAGGTTGTTGACCAGCGCTTCCAACTGCGGGATATTGACCTGGTCCTGCGCGTCTTTGGGCAGGCAGGAGGCCAACAGCAAGCGGACATGGAAGGCGGTCTTGGCGAGCTGCGCCTCAATGGCGGCGCTGGTAATTTCAGCCGGACGTTTGCGCAGCAAATCGTTGAGGTGGGACACGTTGGGCAGACCCAATTCAATCGCCCAGGTGCCCTGCCCGGGGCGCGTCTCGGCGGCAATGACCTCTTTTTTGCTGATCTTCTGGAATTGAATGGATAGATTTAAAGTGAGGGTTGAAACCCCCAACCCACCCTTGGCCGCCAGTACGCCGATCATGTGGCCGCGCGGCACGGTTGGGGCCGGCGCGGCGGCCGGTGGGCGCGTACGCACGCGGGCGAGTAACCCCTTGATTTTTGCCACCAGCTCGGCGGGGTGCACCGGCTTGGTCATGATATCGTCCGCGCCGGCTTCGTAACCGGCTACCTTGTCTTCCACCTGGCTGCGCGCGGTGAAGAGCAGGATGGGGATGGCGCTGATTTCGGCATCCGCGCGAATGGCGCGTGCCACCTGATAGCCGTCCAGGTCGGGCATCATCACATCCAGCACAATCAGGTCAGGCTTTTCGCTTCGCGCAACGCTCAGGCCGTTGCTTCCGCTGCTGGCGGCAAGAATGTCGTATCCCTGGCGCTGGAGCATTAACCCCACAAGGCGCAGCGTTTCGATATCATCGTCAATAATCAGAACTCGTTCAGGCATTCCTGTCCTCGATTGGATCAGTGATCTCCCCTGGATGAAGCAGATCAAACCTATCTCTATTTTAACGGATATTCCAAAAGACGGCATTGTGATTTAGATGCTATTCTTATTGGGTGGAAAAGTAGGATGCTATAATCAGCCGTATGGACTTGGAACGTTTGCAGCAGGTATTGCGCGAGGATTGCCGCCTGCCGGAGGGAGCTACCCTGCTGGTGGGTTTTTCGGGTGGAGCGGACAGCCTGTGCCTGCTGCAGGCGCTGGCGCACCTGCGGTACCGCGTGATTGCCGCGCATTACAACCATCACCTGCGCGCGGAATCTGACCTGGACGCCGCCCAAGCGTGTGCCATGGCGGAGCGGTTGGAGGTGGAGGTGGTGACCGGCAGCGGTGATGTGGGCCGGGCGGCCGATCAATTGGGGCTCTCGGTCGAAGAAGCCGCCCGCCAGATGCGCTACCGCTTTTTGTTTGCCCAGGCGCAACGCTGTGGCGCGCTGGCTGTGGCGGTGGGTCATACTGCCGATGATCAGGTGGAGACAGTGCTGATGCACCTGCTGCGCGGCACCGGCACCCGCGGGCTGCGAGGCATGACCTACCGCAGCGATACGCACCCGTGGCATACTCACATTCCATTGGTGCGCCCGCTTCTGCATGTCTGGCGGTCAGAAACGGAAGCCTACTGCGAGGCCGGGCAAATGACCCCGCTGCAGGATGCCAGCAACCAGGATACGACATACTTCCGCAATCGACTGCGCCATGAGCTGCTGCCGTTTTTGGAAGATTACAATCCGCAAATTCGCGAGCGTCTTTGGCGAACAGCGAAAATCATGTCCGGGGACGAAGGCTTGCTGGAGAACCTGACGCGGATGGCCTGGAAGGATTGCCGGATGGACTCGGGAGCTGGTTCAGTGCGGTTGAATACCGCCGAGCTGCGTTTGCTTCCGGAAGCGCTGGCGCGGCGCGTGCTGCGCATGGCTGCCGCAACCCTGCGTCCCGGTTTGCGGGATATCGGTTATGAGGCCGTGGAACGCGCGCTGGACTTTGTACGCGCACCCACGCGCAGCGGCCAGGCCGACTGGTTGCAGGGTTTACGCTTGCAGGCGGAAAGTGACGCGGTATGGATTGGGGAACCCGGCGCGCCGCCGGTTGACAGCGATTGGCTGCAGCTTCCTGCAGAGAGCACGTTGGAATGCGCTGTGCCGGGCAGTGTGGACAGCGCGATGGGATGGCGCTTGCACGCCGAATGGGCGGATGCCGCCCCGGCGCAGATGGACGACCGGTTGCACACCTGGCTGGATGCCGACCGCCTGGCCACACACTTGCAGGTGCGCACGCGGCGCGCCGGCGACCGGTTTCAGCCGTTGGGGTTGGGGGGTGTGGAGCTCAAACTCAAAGATTTCTGGATCAACGAAAAATTGCCGCAACGGGCGCGGGACGGCTGGCCGTTGGTGTGCGACGGCCCGATAATCGTGTGGATTCCAGGATTCCGCCCGGCGCACGCCGCACGCCTGCGCGATGATACGCGGCGCATGGTTCACCTCCGGGTGGAGCGCACCGGAACATAACCAAAACGCGCCCCGCTATTTTGCGGGGCGCGCGGTTTGTCGCGGAGTGGATCAGGCTTCGCCCAACTGTCGCAGTTTTAGGTGAATTTCCCGCCACTGGATCTTGCTGATGCCCAGTTTCAGGCGGATTTCGTCGGATTCTTTGCCGGATTTATAATCCACCAGGGCGCATGTCCAGCGGCACATGTCAAACGATAGATGTTTATCCAGGCCGGCTTCGTTGCCCAGATCTTCC
>DAOUGY010000342.1:0-9357 GCA_034428975.1 Anaerolineaceae bacterium
GATTTCTGCCTGCGCGGTGTAGACAGGGTGGGAAATACCGAGGCCTGCCCCACTCCGGCGGAAGCAGCGACCACGTTCGAAGCCTCCTGTGCGCCGGATGCCTTTGAGGCGGGCGGCGACGGTCTGCCCGGCGGCGCGCCGGCGTTGACGCTGGACGCCGCGCAGGAGCACAACCTGTGCGCCGCCGGGGATGTGGATTGGGTGAAAATCAACCTGTCTGCCGGGCAAACGGTGGCCATGGATGTGTATCCGCTGGGCGGGCACGCCGGCGTGCAGTTTGACCTGTACGGTCCGAACAGCTCAAGCGTGCTGCTGTTGTCGCGCACCGTCGACAGCCCCGATGAAGCATCCAGCGCCTATCTGACGCCGGCGCAGAGCGGCACATATTATCTGCGCATCCGCGGGTTCGATGCGCGTCTGGGCGGCAGTGCCGTGCGCTATGGCGTGCGGGTTTCCATTCCACAGGCCATTTTCCTGCCGCTGAACCGGTGAGAAGGGTACACCGAAGGGCATTGAGAACAAATCAAAAATACGTTCCAACCGCTGTCCCCGGCGGCGAAGAATGTTCTTCCGAGGATGGCACGGATGGACATCTCACCCAACCTCCCTATTTTCTGGCAAAACGGGGGAGGTGCTGAAGGCGGAGGGGGGCCATAAGATGATCATCCACGAATGGCACAGGGGAACAGGATAATAAAAACGACGCCGGAGACGGCGTCGTGATCAAGTAAGGTGACTTTTCTTCCTGGCGGCGATTGTGGTTTGGCGTGAGATCTTTGATCTGGATAAATGATCCAGCCACTCAATCGATCGGTTGCATGCGGCGCGGCGCAAACACCTTGCGCAGGACCTTCCATGCCAGCCGCAGCAAAGCCATGACCGGCACCAGCGCCCAGTCAATCAACTCATTCAAATTGGCGAACCCCTGCGCCACCCACACCAGCGCCGGGCGCAGCACATGCAGTGGTTTGACGTGCGCATACATCAGGCATAACAAGATCGTACCAATCGAAATGCCAAAACGCAGCAGGTCGGGCACTTCAATACCCGCCAGGTCGGAAATCAACAGCTCGACGCCAATATTGAACACCAGCAAATAGGCCGCCGTCTTCAACACCGGCTCGCGCTCCACCAGGTAACTAAAAATACCGGCGGCAAAGCGCATCACCAGAATGCCGATGGCCACGCCCAGCGCCACCACCCAGAATTTATCCGAGAGCGCCACCGCCGCCACCACATTATCCAGGCTGAAAATCAGGTCCGTGATTTCGACGGTCAGCACAATGTGCCAGAAGGTGTTATCGGTGACCGGGTGTACGTGCGCATCTTCCTCGCCAGGCTCGGCCACGCCCAGGTTGTCAAACGCCAGGCGCATGAGATACAACGCGCCAATGATCTTGAGCCACGGGTTTTGAATGACCAGCGTGGCGGCAAAGAGCATCAGGCCGCGGCCGATGTAGGCACCCAGCAAACCCACGCGCAGCGCGGCCATGCGCTGGTTACCCAACACGCCGTGCAGGTGGTCTCCAATGCGTTTGAGCGATTTTGGCCAGACAATCGGGCGATCATCCGGCAAGTGGGTGACCATGGTGCCCAGCACGGCGGCATTATCAATGGAGAGCAAGCCCTCCAGAACAATCAACTGCAAAACAATGAGCGGGATCGACCAATCCATGGCGGCCTTCAAGTGGAAAAGATGTGCGCACCACGCGCAATCGTAGTATAAATCTTATTAATAAGATTGATTAGTGATGAAGCGCACCCTGCGCCCGGAAAGAACTCCCGCCGCCCCGCCCGGCACCCACGCCAACTCGCGCCCGAACCTGGAAGAATGACACATTGACGCGTCCTTTTCAACGGAGTATGCTATAGTTTGTACAGAACTTCGTGCAGACCTTCGTTTTGGCAAGTAAATTCCGGGTGGAGGAGAGACGCAATGCCAACGTTGAATGATGTTCTGGCTGTAATTCTGGGGGGCGGACGCGGAAGTCGTTTATCCCCGTTGACCGCGGTGCGTTCCAAACCGGCCGTTCCAATGGCCGGCAAATATCGTCTGATTGATATTCCCATCAGCAATTGCATCAATTCCAATATCTACCGCATTGCCGTGCTCACGCAGTTCAACTCGGTATCGCTGCACCGCCATATCGCCAACACCTACAACTTCGACTCCTTCCACACCGGTTGGGTGCAAATTTGGGCGGCCGAGCAGACCGTCAAGAGCGCCGACTGGTATCAGGGCACGGCCGATGCCGTGCGCAAGCAGCTCTTCGAAATTCGCGCCACGCGCGCCAGCCATGTGCTCATCCTCGCCGGCGATCACCTCTACCGTATGGATTACGCCAAAATGGCCCAGTTCCACTGGGACAACGACGCCGACATCACCGTGGCGGTCCAGCCGATCGCGCGCGAAGAAGCCTACCGCTTCGGCGTGCTCAAACGCAACGACGACTGCCGCATTGTCGATTTTGCCGAAAAACCCAAAGACCCCGAATCGCAGAAGCGCATGATCAGCCGCGACGACCCCAACCGGCCGTTCCTCGGCTCCATGGGTATTTACATCTTCAAAACCGAAGTGCTGGCCGAATTGCTTGAAAAGCACGCCTATGATGATTTCGGCGGCGACGTCATCCCCTCGGCCATCGACACGCACCGCGTCTTCGGCTACGATTTCGACGACTATTGGGAAGACATCGGAACCATCCGCTCGTTTTACGAAACCAACCTGGCGCTGGCCCGCCCCAACCCGCCCTTCGATTTCTATGCAGCCAGCGGCCCGATCTACACCCGCCCGCGCTATTTGCCCTGCTCGGTGGTCAACAACAGCGCGCTCGAAGATGTGCTGCTGGCGGAAGGCTGCTGCATTAACAACTCCGAAATCCGCAACTCGGTCATCGGACTTCGCAGTCAGATCCAATCCGGCGCCAAAATCTTCGATACGATTGTTATGGGCTCGGATTACTACGACCAACCCGGCATCGAAAGCGATTGCGGCGATGTCATTCCGATTGGCATCGGCAGCAACTCACACATCGAGGGCGCCATCATCGACAAGAACGCGCGCATCGGCTGCAACGTGGTCATTCGGCCCTTCCCACGCGGCACCGAGTTGGACGGTGAAAATTATGTAGTGCGCGACGGTATCGTCGTGATTGCCAAGGGTACCCGCCTGGAGCACGGCACACGCATCGAACCAAATCTGCTCGGCGATTAATCGCGCAGGCCCTCCACCGGGTGGATGCGCCTGCGTATCCACCCGGTTTTTTTGCCACCGGCCGGCGCGCCGGATTTTTCAAACGGCTGAACGCCGCCACACCCCTACCCATGTGAGGAGAAAAGATCGTATGACCCCATCGAACCCTGCGGCCAAACCCACGGTGAAGGACGACCTGTCCATCACCTGGCACGCACTCAGCCCGGAAGAGGTGCTGGAGAATCTGCAAACGCCCACTCAGACCGGCCTGACATCCGACGAAGCCGCCGCGCGCCTGCAACAGTATGGTCCCAACCAGTTGGTGGAAAAGCCGCGCACCACCTTCCTGCAAATGGTCATCGGACAGTTGAACAACTTTGTCGTCATCATGCTGATTGTGGCGGCGGTCGTTTCGGCGGCGGTAGCCATCAGCACTGGCGATTCCCTGGTCGAGCCGGCCGCCATTCTGGCGATTGTGGTGCTCAACTCGGTGCTGGGCGTGATTCAGGAAAGCCGCGCAGAAGAGGCCCTGGCCGCGCTGAAGAAACTGGCCGCACCCGAAGCGCAGGTGCTGCGCGACGGTCATCGCGTATCTGTTCCGGCCCACGCGCTGGTGCCCGGCGATATCGTCTTCCTGGAAGCGGGCAATTTCATCCCCGCCGACGTGCGCCTGCTGGAAGCGGTGAACCTGCGCGTGGAAGAAGCCGCGTTAACCGGCGAATCGGTGCCCGTGCAGAAGAACGCCGCCCTGGTGTTGGACAGCGACATTCCGCTGGGCGACCGCAAGAACACCGCCTTCATGGGCACGGTGGTCTCCTACGGGCGCGGGCGCGGCGTGGTCGTTTCCACCGGCATGCGCACCCAACTCGGCCTGATCGCCAGCATGCTGCAAGCGGTGGAGGATGAGCAAACCCCCTTGCAGCAGCGCCTGGATCAGCTTGGCAAAACCCTCGGTTGGGCCAGCCTGATCATCTGCGGTCTGGTCTTTGTGGTTGGCGCGCTGCGCGCCGGAAACGAAATCGGCTATGCCAGTTTGTTCACCACACCCGAAGGCATCGAACGCATTCTCGACCTGTTCATGATCGCCGTCAGCCTGGCGATCGCCGCCGTGCCCGAAGGCCTGCCCGCCATCGTAACCATCAGCCTGGCGCTGGGGATGCGCGAGATGATCCGCCGCCATGCGCTGATCCGCCGTCTGGCCTCGGTGGAAACCCTCGGCTCGGCCACAGTGATTTGCTCGGATAAAACCGGCACGCTGACGCAAAACGAGATGACCGTCACCCGCATGTGGGTGGACGGTCAGTTTCTGGAAATCAGCGGGCGCGGCTACCGCCCGGACGGTCAATTCCTTGTAAATGGGCAGACGGTGGATCTGAGCGACTACCCGGCCGCCATGACCGCCCTGTGGGTGGGTGTGCTGAACAACGACGCTCAGTTGGATGTGGTGCCCGGCACAGAGGACGACCCGGTGTACCGCATCGTCGGCGACCCGACCGAAGGCTCCATCCTGGTGGCGGCCGTCAAGGCCAGCGCGCGCGCCGGCAACCTGACCAACCAGTTCCCGCGCCGCGGCGAGATTCCGTTTGACTCGGTGCGCAAGCGCATGGTGACGGTGCACAGCGTGGAAGAACCACTCAGTGACGATCTCTCGCCGCTGGGCACGGTGCACAAACGCCGGCATTCCGTCATCGCCGTCAAAGGCGCGCCGGATGTGGTGCTGAACCTGTGCACGCACATCAAATCGATGGATGATAACGAGACCTTCCCGCTGGATCAGGCCGGACGGCAGCGTATTTTGGATGCCAACGACGCCATGACGCGCGACGCGCTGCGTGTGTTGGGCGTGGCCTACCGCATGGTGCCGGAAATGCCGCAGGAAGCGGAAAGCGACGTACTGGAGAAGGATCTGGTCTTTGTCGGGCTGCTCGGCATGATCGATCCGGCGCGTGTGGAAGTGCAGCCGGCCCTGGCCAAAGCGCGCGGCGCGGGCATCCGCACCATCATGATCACCGGTGATTATCCCAACACGGCGCGCGCCATTTCGGAGAGCATTGGCCTGCTGCAAGGTGATCATCAGGTGCTGACCGGCACGCAGTTGAACGAGATGGACGACGCCGCGCTGCAAGCGGCGGTGAAGGTGACGGATGTGTTTGCGCGCGTTTCGCCAGAGCACAAGATGCGCATTGTGGACGCGCTGCGCGCCAACGGTGAGGTGGTGGCCATGACCGGCGACGGCGTCAACGACGCCCCGGCCATCAAACGCGCCGACATCGGCGTGGCGATGGGCATCACCGGCACCGATGTGGCCAAAGAGACCGCCGACATGGTGCTGACCGACGACAACTACGCCTCGATCGTTTCGGCCGTCGAGCAGGGCCGCATCATTTACAGCAACATCCGCAAGTTTGTGTATTACCTGATCTCCTGCAACCTGGCGGAAATCTTCATCATCTTCCTGCCCACCCTGTTTGGCCTGGGTTCGCCGCTGGCGCCGATCCAACTGCTGTGGCTCAATCTGATCACCGACGGCGCGCCTGCGCTGGCGCTGGGTACCGAAAAGGGCGACCCGGATATCATGGTTCAAAAACCGCGCCCGCCCAAAGAGCCGATCATCAACCGTTTCATGCAGATGGGCGTGCTGGTGCAAACCATCGCCATCACCGCGGTGACGCTGGCGGCCTTCTTCATCGGGCGACAGATCAGCCCGGTGCACGCCGGAACGATGGCCTTTGTGACGCTGTCTTTCTCCGAGTTGTTCCGCGCCTTCACTGCGCGCTCCGAACGCTACCCGCTGTTGAAGATCGGCGTGTTCAACAATCGCATCATGAACATCGCCGTCGTCTCATCGTTGGCGCTGCTGCTGATGGTGGTGTACGTGCCCTTCTTCAACAGCGCGTTCAACACCGTGCCGCTGCAACTGGCCGAGTGGAAATTCGTGCTGCCGCTGCTGCTGGTGCCGTCCATCGCCGCCGAAGTGACCAAGTATATTGTCAGCGCACGCCGCGCGTAGTTGAACTGCTTTGCTCAACCCAAAACCGGCGCCTGCGGGCGCCGGTTTTTCGATCACGAGTTCTCAATGTCGTTACGGTACGGCATCCACCAGCGCCTGCAATGTGGTTTTGACCTCGGAGAATTCCAGCCCCCGCGAGGTGACGTAATCTTTGATGACGGTCGAAGCGGGGGGCAGGCTGCCGCCCAACACCTGCTCGATATCCGCCTGCGCCACACCCCAATCCAGCAGATTCTGGAAGGTGGTCTTGCCGGTGAGGGTACGATCGGGCTGTGCGTGCTCCTCGGTGGCGGCAGGGGTCGCATCCACGGGCGCGGGGGTGGCTTCAACAACGGGGGCCGGCGTGCCCCCGGCGGCCGGCGCGGGCGCATTCAAGTCCACGGTGTGCGCCTGCAAGTAGGCCTGCTGATCCGCCGTCAGATTGCCCTGCTGCTGCAAGATCTGCACGGCGGCGGCCAACAGATACGTTTCCTCGGCCGGCTCGTACGGCAGCCCCTTGTACCAGGCCACGAACAGGCGCACCGAAGCCGTGCCAATTTCATTGGGCAGATCCCCGTACAAATCTTCCAGCGATTTCAGCGGGTAGGCGGCCACGTCGGCATCCTCCGGCACGCCAAACGCAATCTGCAGATCTTTCAGTGGCACGTCAAAGTTGCTGTTCACATCGCCAAAGGTGTATGATCCGCGGATATCGGCCGGGTTGTATTCGCCGGCGGCTTCACCTTCGGTGTAGCGCGCGGGAACCTTGCTGCTCTCGGTCTGCCACCAACCCATCACGGTGGTGAACGCAATACCGCCAAAGAGAATCACGAAAACGATCGCGGCCAGGGGTTTGGAGGTCAGTCTCATGTTATTTTCCTCCTGCAACAAATTCCACCGTTCCGGCGGCCGGGCAGGACGCCTCGGAGGTGCATTCCAGGCAAGAGATGCATTGCGGATCACGCACGATGCTCTTCTGGCTGATTTTGATGTTCATCGGGCAGTTTATGTCGCACACGCTGCACGCCTTGCAGGTGGCTTCGCTGCGGCGAATGCGAAAGACGCGGAAGAGGTTGAACACACCCAGGAATGCGCCGTACGGGCAGGCATACTTGCACCACGGGCGTTCGACAAAGAGCGAAGCCAGCACCGTCAGGCCCAGAATCACCGCCCCGCCGATGGCCACCTCGTCGCTCCACAGGTTGAAGAGTGTGAAATAGGGGTCATATGCAGAAAAAATCAGCGTGCCGGTGGCGGCAGTCATATAGACCACCCAGGCCAGCACCAAATAGCGCGCATAGCGCAGCACACGATCGATCCTTTCGGGAACAAAGCGGTTGTAGCGGCGGCGGAAAAGCTTTTTGCCTAATTTTCCCAGTCCTTCCTGGAAGGTGCCGAAAGGGCACACCCAGCCGCAGAAGACCGGACCAAACAACACCGCCAGCACCAGGCCGAGGATCATCAAAATGAAGGCGGATTCGTGGATCTTTTGCACAAACGTGCCGACGGTGGCGTACTGGTAAAGGGTCACCACCCCGCCGAAGGGGCACAGCGCATGCAGCGATGCGCTGGACAGCAGCGAAATTCCGCCGCCGCTTTCGGCCAGCAGGTGGTTGACCGAAATCAACAACACCAATAAAAAGAAGAAAGCTTGCACCACCGGGCGAATCCAGATGCGCCGCCGGGTGAAGCGTTTGATGCGCGCAGAAAGGGTCATGGGGCGTTCTCCATTCCTATGGATAAAGGATAGTCCAAGGATACCAGCCGCCTGTGAAGGTTGTTTGAAGAACTTGTGCAGAAGTTGTGAAGAAAAATAAAGAACCGCGCTCATTTGTGAGCGCGGTTCTCGTACCAGCCAACCCGCGTGGCGGCATGCTGGTCAAAATCGGGTACATATGGCTTGATATCCAGCAGCGGCGAGCCGTCGAGCATATCGGCGCCCTCAAAATCCAGGCGGCAGCCATCGCGGTGCAACAGGCGCACTACCGACAGGCCAATGGGATTGGGGCGCTCCGGAAACCGCGTGGCGAACACGCCGTGCAGACGATCGTCAAGGAAAGGCTTCACCTTCCAACTTTGCGGGCGGCTGGCACGATGAAGCACATAAATCAAGATGATGTGCGAAAAGCCCTCGACACCCTCCAGGCCCTCTTCGTAGGCCGCGTCCACCGCTGCCCAACCGCGCACGCTGGAGCGCGCCGATTGAATGGGGGCTTCGGCAGGCTGCTGCAGTGGTGTATGCAAAACGCCAATGGGCGTGAAGGCAACCGGCCGGGTGTGCATCAATGCAGGCGGTCGCTGCGGTCCACCAGGGTGCCGTCCAGGAAGGCGCGCACGGCCTGCTCGGCGTCTTTCAGATCGGTCATCACAGTGCGAATGCCCAGGCGGCGCATGCTCTCATACGCGCCCATGCCCATGCCCCCACACAGCAACACTTCGCAATCGGCAATCGCCTCACCCATGCGCGCGTGTCGGTCCTGCGAAGCCGGATCCAGGCCATGTCCGGCGGCGTGGTTGTGTTCGTCGTGATGATGCTCCTCGTGGTGATGCTCGGCGGAGAACTGGTTGTGTCCGATCTTGGGGCGCAGTTCGCGCTCGCTGATCTCGCCATCGACAATCGTAAAAACCTGATACCACGGCGCGCGGCCAAAATGCTGGCTGATGGCAATGCCGTTTTCAGTAATCACCGCAATTTTCATGGTTTATTCCTCGCTTCAATGGAGTTCGAAATGATGCCCGCCGGGCGCTTCGTGCCGGTCGGCGGGATAGATCACAAGTAGAATCTGCGCCTCATCGGTGCTTTCATTGTGCCACTGGTGCGGCAAATGCGCCTCAAATACCAGGCAATCGCCAGCACCCAGGGTAAAAGTTTGGCCATCCACGCAGTAGCGCACCGCCCCCGACAGGCCGAATACCAGCTCGTGGCCGGTGTGCACAATCGGCGCGTCGCCGCTGCCCGCACCGGGCGGTAGACAGACAATGAACGGCTGCACAGCGCTGCCGGCC
The DNA here is from genome assembly GCA_034428975.1 of Anaerolineaceae bacterium. Lineage (GTDB taxonomy): Bacteria > Chloroflexota > Anaerolineae > Anaerolineales > Anaerolineaceae > DAOUGY01. The sequence goes on from DAOUGY010000342.1 coordinate 9,189, forward strand.
AGGTCCTGCCCCAGGTTGTGCATCACCGCATGGGCAATATCCATGCGCGGGCGTGCGCCGGCTGGCGTGAAGACGATCCGGCGGGGTTGGGGCGTCGCATCGAAAAACGCCGCCAACGGCACATCCAGCGCGCGGGCCAGTTGTTGCAGCGTCGCCACCGAAGGCGATG
>DAOUGY010000343.1:0-14155 GCA_034428975.1 Anaerolineaceae bacterium
GAAATGGCCAACATGCTGCTCGATCACCTGGCGGATATCTCCGGCGGCGGGCAAACGTCGGCGACCATCACCCCGCGCGAGCGCGAGATTTTGCAACTGCTGGCCCACGGCGCATCCAACAAGGAAATCGGCGCGCAGCTGGCCATCAGCGCGCACACCGTCAAGAGCCACGTGGCCAATATTTTCGCCAAGCTGGAAGCGCGTGACCGCGCCGAGGCGGTGGCCAAAGCCATTCAAAGGGGATTGATCCATATCTGACCGCGACTGGATCCAAAAACGGACCGCATCCGGCTTCTCTTCTGGGGAAGCCGGTTTTTTTATCCCCCATTTGGGGGATGGCGGGGTGGCCCGTGTGACGGAGATGGGGATGGTTCAAATACCGGATGGGGGGATGCCTGAACGCCGGATTGTTGCGACTTTGGGAAAACGGTATAAACATACCAGGCACCCAAAACCCACCCAGGGTTAATGTGATTCTATCAAGGAGAATGGATATGGCAACAGTCGAAGCACCAAGCAGAGAGAAGCGGTTGGCCGATATTCTCAAGGAAAAAGGTATTCCGATTGAGAATCACTACGGCCAGGAGCATGAAGGCGTTACCCAGCGCGAAGTTCTCTACAACCCCACCGAACGCGCCAGCGAGTTGATGAATATCTACTTCAACGCGCTGTCCTCGGTTAACGTGGAGTTCCCGTACTGGTACACGCGCGAGTGGAACAAATGGGAGAACGACATCACCGTTATCCGCCGCGCGAAGAGCCTGAAGGCTGCCTTCAGCCACATGACTCCCATGATTTGGCCGCATGAAAAGCTGGTCGGTGGCAAGACGTACTACTACCGCGGCTCCTTCCCTATGCCCAACCTGGCGAACACGTTCTTCCTCGCCAAGGGCGATGAACTGGCCGATGCGGCTGCCAAGCGCGGCGCGTCTGCGGCCGGTGACGAAGCCAAGTTCGGCGCGGGCGGCGGCAACGTCACCAAGAACTTCGGCAGTGTCGTCTCCATCGCCGGCAAGTTCGGCATCCGCGCGGAAGAAATTCCGGCGCTGGTTAAGCTGGCCTATGCCTGGAAAGACAAGTCGGTGGAAGAAGTTGGCCACCGCTATGAGATGATGGTTCCGGAATACGACCTCAAAGAAAAGATGATGCGCTCGGTCATTTGCATGTTCGACTCGGGCTACACCATCCCGCAGGGTCGCGAAGTCATCAACTACTACTACCCGCTGGCCTATGGTTTCGATGCACTGCACAAGATGGCCACCGAGCGCAAGGCGGAAGTCGCCGGGCGCGCGGGCGGTGACGGCATCACCGGCATGGACCGCATGTACTTCTACGAAGCGGTTCGCCTGATGATCGAAGGTTTCCAGGCCTGGTTCCTGAACTACGCCAAGGAAGCCCGCCGTTTGGAAGCTGAAACCAAAGACGCCGTGATGAAGAAGGAATACGCTGACGTCGCCGAGATGATGGAACACATCGCTCACGAGCGCCCGGCCACCTTCAAGCAGGCCCTGCAGATGACCTGCCTCATCCACTTCGCTGTCCTGAACGAGGACTCCGCCTCCGGTATGTCGCCGGGTCGCGTTGGTCAGGCGCTGTTCCCCTGGTACGAACAGGAAAAGGCCGCCGGCACGATCACCGACGAAGAAGTGCTCGAGCTGCTTGAGCTGCACCGCGTCAAATTCACCTGCATCGATGCCTTTGCGTCGACCGGCGTGGTGGGCGGTGTGCTCTCCTCCAACACCTTCAACAACCTGTCCATGGGCGGCCTGAACCGCGACGGCGAACCCGAAGGCAACGCGCTTGAGGTCCTGATCCTCAAAGCCGGCCGCCGCCTGCAGAGCCCGCAACCGACCCTGTCGGTGATGTATGACGACAAACTGTCCGACGAGTTCATGATCGAAGCGGCCGAAACGGTCAAATCCGGCACAGGTTATCCCGCTTTCATGAACAACCAGAGCGGTATGAAATTCCTGCTCGACCAGTACGGTCCCGAAGGCATGACGGTGGAAGATGCCCGCGCGATGTCGATCGGCGGCTGTCTCGAAACCTCGCCGTGCGTGTGGATGCCGATGGAAATGAACGGCAAGAAGTACTGGATCCCCGGCGGCGCCGGCCAGCCGACCTCGGTGGGCGTGCACTTCATTGCCAACCCCAAGGTTCTGGAATGCGTGCTGTTCAACGGTTACGATCCTCGCCTGGGCGAACAACTCTACCCGCCGCACAATCGCAAGCTGGAAACCTTTGAAGAACTGTGGGAAACCTTCAAAGAATACTATGCCATGACGGTGGACTGCCTGGCCACGACCAACAACATCCAGCACGACATTTGGCGCAAGAACAACATGTCGGTGATCAACTCGATGCTGAAGCCGGATGGTCTCGAGCGCGGCCGCCACATTGGCCACCTGGGCTATCGCTTCAACGCCACCTTCAACATCGAATCCTGCGGTACCATCACCATGACCAACTCGCTGGTGGCGCTGAAGAAGCTGGTGTACGAAGACAAGAAATACACCCTCGATCAGATGCGCGAAGCCATCAAGGACAACTTCGGCTTCAAGACCGCCAAGGAAATTGGCTCGTTCTCGCTGCTGGCCCAGGTCAAACGCCCGGATGGCGCGAAGTACGACGAAATCCACCACGACTGCCTGATGGCGCCCAAGTACGGCAACGACGACCCATATGCCGACTCGATCCTGGCGATGTACGAAGACTGGTTCTGCGACATGTGCCATGAATACGAATCGCTGTATGGGAAGCGCATGTACGCCTGCCAGATCTCGGTCTCCACGCACGGCGTGCAGGGTGCCATCACCCTGGCGACGGCCGACGGCCGCCTGGCCGGCACCACCTTCGCGGATGGCTCCATGTCGGCTTACCCCGGCACCGATCGCAACGGCCCGTACGCTCTGTTCAACTCGGCCACCTGCTGGGATCACTCGCGCTCGCAGAACAGCCAGATGAACCTGAAGATCCACCCGACGGCCATCCACGGCGCCGAAGGCTCGAAGAAACTGGCCGATCTGACCCGCGCGTATATGCGCCGCGGCGCGTTCCACATCCAGTACAACGTGGTCGACTCGAAGGTTCTCAAGGACGCTCAGGAGAAACCCGAGAACTACCGCGACCTGCTGGTGCGCGTTGCCGGCTTCACCCAGTACTGGGTTGAGCTGGGCAAGCCGATCCAGGACGAAGTGATCTCCCGCACCGAATACGAGACGGTATAAGCGGACCCAATCCAACGGACGAACGATAGGAGCTACCCATGGAAAAGGTACTGGTTCAGTTACAACACAAAGACTGCCGCAATTTCATCAGCGTGGACGTTGCGAAGGGGATCTGCCGCCGCACGGGAGATATGATCCTGCTGGACGGAGAAGCCTGCTCGGAATACGTTCAACTGCCGAAGTGCAAGTTCTGCTCGCACTACGCCACGAGCGACCAGGATGGCATTGGCTGCTGCACCGCCGAAGCGGGCAGCCCCTGGGCCTACCCTGAGATGATCGCGGTCACCTGCGAAATGTTCAAGAAAGAATAACGCGACCTTCACCCACCCAATTTTCCCTGCGCGGCTGCAAAGCCGCGCAGGGAATATCCCTCCAATCACAAAAGGAATGCACCAATGGAAGACAAGAACGCAAAGCGCCTGGGCTACATGGTAATTGCTGCCTCATGGCTGGCCGTATTCTGCCTGTTCGGCTTCCGCTCCAGTTTTTCGATCCTGAATCCGGTGATGATCAAAAGCACAGGGTGGGAAGCGACGCTGCCATCCACCGGCTACTCGATCATGATGTCGGTCTACGCCATCACCGCTTTCTTCAGCGGCATGATTATTGACAAATACGGAACGCGCCCCGCTTATTTCCTGGGCGCGATTTTCTGCGCGTTGGGCTTTTTCCTCACCAGCCTGGTGCCCAACTCCATGCCTTATCTGTACCTGGCCCTGTACGGCATCTTCGCCGGTGTGGGCACGGGCATGCTGTGGGTCTCTTCCACGGTCTCGGTACGCAAGTGGTTTGTGGGTAAATCGTATGCCACCTGGTGGGGTGTAGCCTTCGCCGGCGCGCCCATCGCGCAGGTGGTGCTCAGCCTGGTGGTGAAACCCATCCTCACCAGCCCCGATGCCGGTGCCGACAGCTGGCGCGTGGCCATGCGCATCCTGGCGGTGATCATGTTCGTGGCGCTGATGATGGCCGCGGCCATCGCCAAAAAGGCTCCGGAAGCCTACGGCTACAAGCCCTTTGGCCTGGCTCCCGCCGGCGCCGGCCCGCAGAAGGCGGAGTTCATGTGGACGCCCAAGACCGCCTTCAAGACCTTGCCGATCTGGGGCACGATTGTGGCCTTCCTGACGGCCATGGTTGGCGAGTTCCTGATCTGGACGCAGGTGGTGCGCTTCTGGACGGTGGATGCCAAGCTCGATCTGGCCACCGCCACCAACCTGTACATCTTCATCGGCATTTCGGGCATCTTCACCATGCCGCTGATGGGTCGGGTTGCCGACTACCTGGTGGGCAAGCTGGGTGACGAAACCAAAGCCCGCAAGGTCATGTTGATCTTCGCCCCGGCGGTGGGTGTGGTGGCCTGCCTCACTCTGTTGGCCAGCGGCGCCGGTTCCTTCGCCATCGGTGTGGTGGCCTGCGTACTGTTCGCCATCTACTGGGCCATTGAACCGGGCGGCTGCGCCGGGTATGCCGGTTCGATCTACGGCCGCAAATCGCTGGGCAAGATCTGGGGTCTGGCGACCCTGGTGGTGATGGGCATCGGCCCCGCGCTCGGTACGTATGTTGGTTCGGCCCTGGGCAAGAGCGGCAGCTATGTGCCGTCGGTCTGGTTCGCCCTGGGTGGTTTCGCCATCTCGCTGGTGGCTGCCATCTTCCTGCCCCTCACGGCCAAAGTGCCCGAGGAAAGCACCGAAGTGGCTGCTCAGCCGGCCAAGTAATTCGCAATACGGTTCGACTTCAGGCGCGTGGCCTGGCTGGGCAGCCGGCCGGGCCACGCCCTCTTTATCACTAAACGGATAGGAGCCGGGTAATGGAACAGGATATTCAGGGACTGGTATTTGATGTTCAGGGCTATTCCGTGCACGACGGACCGGGCTGCCGTACAACGGTTTTCATGAAGGGTTGCCCCCTTCATTGTGAGTGGTGCTCCAACCCGGAAGGGATGCGCACAACCAAGGATGTGATGTTCCGCAACGTCAAGTGCGTCAACCGCCGCAACGGCTGCACGCGCTGTATCGCCGTCTGCCCGCACGATGCCATTCAGGAAAACATGGACGAGGGCGACGATGTTGAGCAATTGATCATTGACCGCGCCAAATGCAATCGCTGCGAAACGCACGACTGCCTGTCGGTTTGCTATTTTGAAGGTCTGCGCTATTGTGGTGAATGGCGCACGGTGGGCGATTTGATGCATGTGTTTGAGCGCAATCGCCCGTACTGGGGAACCCGCGGCGGCGCCAGCTTCTCCGGCGGCGAGCCCCTTTTACAATACGAATTCATGCACGCGCTGTTATCTGCCTGTCGCGATGCTCAGGTTCATGTAGCGGTTGAAACGACGGCTCACATTCAGCCAGGTAAATTCCTCGACTTGATGAAAATGGTGGATTTTGCATTTATCGATGTCAAGCACATGGACTCGAAACGCCACCGCGAGAAAACCGGTGTGCCCAACGAGATGATCTTAAGCAACATTGAGTCGTTGGTCAAATCGGGTTGGCCCGGCCGCCTGGTGCTGCGCTTCCCGGTGATTGAAGGTTACAACGACGGCGACGAAAATATCGAAGCCGTGGCGGAATTTATGCAGCGCCTTGGCCTGTTTGAGATCAACATCCTGCCCTTCCACCGCCTGGGTGACACAAAGTGGACACAGCTCGGCAAGCAGTACGCCTTCCACGAGAGCACCAGTACCCCGGAAGAAGTGATGTTCCATATTCAGGATGTCTTCCTCAACAAACACATCGCCTGTTATGTAGGCTCGGATACACCCTTCTAGTTGCACCATCGCATGGGTGCCGGCGTTCCATCGTACAGCGTCGCGCCCACCCAAAACCCCGATGCGCAAGCTTCGGGGTTTTGGGTTAAGGTTTAGGTGCGGGGGAGTATAAAACCTGCGGTGGTTACGCCGTCAACTCACCGGATCGTGTCCATCGGTTTCCTTCCAGACCGGGTCGCGCAGGAGCAGCAGGACAACCGGCACGCACAGGATCAGCGCGGGAATGCCGATCCCAAAGGACATCACCATGCTGATTGGCGTGACCAGGGCGACCATGAAGAATGACATGGCCTGATTGTTGAGCGCGTGCAAATACGCTGCCGTCCACAATCCCTTGGATTTGAACACGGCGTAAGCCAAAAAGTACGACAGCACCACCGTGTATCCGGTCATCAGCAGCGGGCCAAGCACCGGTTGACCGGGATAGTTGTAGCCCATCCAGATGATGGGCCAGTGCCAGATGCCCCAGATGATGCCCAGCAGCCCCACCCCGCGGATGCGACCCAGGTGAACCAGCTCGCTTTGAAGGAAACCGCGCCAACCGTATTCTTCGCCAAAGGTGATGATCAGTCCCAGAATCGGGCCAATGATCACGGCATTAAGGAAGGACGAGGCGAGAAGCGCCAGCGGGGGAATGTTGTTTGCCGTTCCAGGCGGGAACAATCGCGTGATGTCTGCCGGCGTGCCCAGCTTGAAGACGTAGTTGAGTAGAGTCTCCAAACCGTAGAACAGCACCATGGCCAGCCCAAGCAAGAGCCAGACACGAATTTTGCCGAACGCCATGCCGGCCGCGGCAAAGGATTGCGGTCCGCCGCGCCAGCGCAGCACCGCAAGCAGCAGCAGCCCGACAACGCTGAAGATCAGCAGCGACCCGCTGAGGGTGGTGGACAGCGACGGCTGGAATAACACGACGATCACAGCCACCAGGTATGCAAAGGTCATCAGAAAAAAGTAATAAATGAACCAGCGCGAGGCTGTGCGATTTGTTTTGTGGTAGATGGGGCTTTCTTTAAAGAAAAACATACCCAGAAGCAAAGCCGCCAGGGCCGGCATCAACATCTGAAATTGAAGCATCAATCCGGCGGCCGGGTGAGTCAAACCGCCATTCAATGCCAGCACCAGATCGACCAGCCAGGCCAGCCCAAATGACAGACCGATGTACGCCCACACGTGTGGCCAGCGGACGGCGCGCCGAATGGCTGCCGTGGGAACGACTTCCGGTTCGGGAAGCATTCCATCGGGTTGTGAAGGATTGATTTCAGTCATACGAAGCTCCATTCAGGCAAGATCAAGCCGGTGAACGACTTGCGGTTTCGATGAGCGCCGCCGATGATCGGACCACGCATTGGATCCATTATAGGATCGAATCGGGTAAATCGGCTTTTAAAAAACAAGGGAATCCGCCCGTTTGTGCGTGTGGGGCAAATGCTTGTTGAGTCCGATCGGCGGCCCAATCGCGGAATCGACGGCTTTGTTCGCAGAAAAAACGAACCCCGAAGGGAAACCTTCGGGGTTCGCGGGTCCGCCGGATGCGGGTCTTAGATCACTTTTTCGCGCATCTTTGCGCTCAGGTAGTCCATGCTGGCCACCACGATGGCGATGGCGAGCATTTGCGTGCTGGCGGCGCGGTAGTTGAGCAGGTTGATGTTCTGCTGCAGCAGGAAGCCGATGCCGCCACCGCCGGCGAAGCCGATGATGGTGGACATGCGCACGTTGATGTCCCAGCGGTACATGGTGTAGGAAATGTACGGCGGGATGATTTGCGGGATGACGGCATAGATGATGGTTTGCAGGCGGTTGGCGCCGGTGGCAGTGATGGCCTCCAGCGGCCCGGCCATGATGCCTTCGACCTGTTCGGAATACAGCTTGGCGTTGGACGCGATGGTGTGCAGCGCCAGAGCCAGAACGCCGGCGAACGGACCGATGCCTACCCACACGGCAAAGACGATGACCATCACCAGTGATTCAATCGAGCGCAGACCATTGAAGAGCGTGCGCGTCAGGGTGTAGATCGCGAAGCCGATCGGCAGGGTGGCGTTGCGCGAGAGCACACCCGCGGTGATCAGCCCGGCCACAGCCCCGACAATCGCCGGGATGACCAGAGTGAAGATGAGGTTGTCGATCTGGTACAGCCAGTTGATGCCCGCGCCGATCAGGGCGAAGAGCGTGGCGCCGCCGGCGGCGCCCAGCGCCAGGTTGATGACGCGGTTGGCCGAGTGGCTGGTGTGTTCCACAATCTTCTGGCCGAGCTTGCTCGCCAGGTCGCCCAGCACGCCGGCGCCGGCGATGGCCACCAGCAGGTTGATGGCGAAGTCCAACAGGTCGCCCAGGCTGGACACAAACTTACCCAGGAAACCCAGTTTGCCAAGCGGCTGCACCAGCGCGTCGCCGATGCGAGTGGCCAGGCCGGAGACAAAGTACAGCTCCAGGATGGCCAGCAATGCCACCAGGGCAATCACTGCCAGGCGCGCAATGCGCAGGGCGGGTTTGGGCTTTTCCAACTCTTCGGGGGGCAGCGCCCAGCGCACGCCGAATACGATGAGCACCGGCGCGATGAGTGCGGCGGCGATGTGGATCCACAAATTGCCTGTGAACGTGGCGCTCAGGCTGCGCATCCAACCGGAGACCGTCCAACCGGCGAACAGGCCTGCCGGCAGGAACAGGATGGAGAGGGCCACACTGGTCAACGGGCTGGTGATGGGCGCCATGATGTTGCGCGCCGCCAGGAAGCTGGCCGGCACGGCGATCAGCACGCCAAAGGTGGTGGCCAGCAGCGCCAGAAAGACCGTTTCAATGATCTTGTCCCAGGTTTCGATGGCGTTCTTGCTGAATTGCGGACCGCCGACATTGCGCCGGGTGATGGCGCGCAGTTCTTGCGCCACCGTGTCGGGACGCTTGGGCAGCTTGGCCGACAGGCTGAAATAACCGTTCGAGTCGGTGGTAATGCTGCCGATTTGCAGCGAAACGCCGCTGGGCGGGATGAAATTGAGCGGGCCGGTGGTGTTGGGTTCGAAATTAAAGCCTTCCACCGTCACCTGCGAACCGGGTTCGGCGCAGGCAGGGGTCATCACCAGGTAAGGGCTGCCCGCATTCACTTCAGGCGCGGCAGGCAGGCTGGCCGGGCAGGGGGTGTAGACCGGCAGCGAGATGACGAATTCTTCTTTTTCGTAGGCAAAGACGTCCGGGCGGGCGAGAGCGCGCAAAATGCGGGTGAGCTGCGTCTGGCGGCGCGGGTCTTTGGTTTCATCCAGGTTGAATTTGGTGACCTGAAAGCCGTAAGCATAGATCACCAGGGCGGCCAAAATGGCGGCGCCGAGCAGAACGGATTTGAGTAAGCTGCGTTTTTTCGGCATGGTCGTCTCCTTAGCCTACCCGTTCCGCTTCCTGACCGTAGATCTCTTTGAAGCGAACGTCGTCGATTTCCTGGGGCGGGCCGTCAAAGACCACGCGCCCGGCATTGAGCGCCACCACGCGGTGAGCGTAGCGGTGCACCAGGTCGAGGAAGTGCAGGCTGCACAGCACCGTCACGCCGTCTTCCTGGTTGATTTTCTCGAGAATTTGCATGGCCGAGTGCGCCAGCACGGGATCGAGGCTGGCCACCGGTTCGTCCGCCAGAATCAGTTCAGGATCCTGCATCAGGGCGCGGGCGATACCCACGCGCTGCTGCTGCCCGCCAGAGAGTGCATCGGCGCGCTGGTATGCCTTGTCGCCAATGCCCACGCGCTCCAGTTGTTGCAGGGCTTTTTGCATATCGGCCTTTGGAAAGCGGTTGAGCAGGCTCCAGGCCGGGTTGACGTATCCCAGGCGGCCGGCCAGCACATTGGTGATCACCGGCGAGCGGTGCACCAGGTTGAAGTGTTGGAACACCATGCCAATCTTCCGCCGGATACGCCGCAGTTCTTCCGCGTTGGCCGCGGTGACATCCTGATCATCGAGCAGGATGCGCCCGGAGGTCGGTTCGACAAGGCGATTGATGCAGCGCAGCAAGGTGGATTTCCCTGAGCCGCTCAGGCCAATGACGGCCACAAACTGTCCCCGTGGAACCTCAAAGGAGACATCGTCCAGCGCCTGTACATTGGCGGGGGAGTAGACTTTGGTCACATGTTGGATTTTTAGCATGGCTGGATCATCCCCGTTGGATAATAAATCTGGGCAGGGAATTTCCCTGCCCAGATCGGAAATACGAACGTCAATTACTTGCCCAGACCTTCGAGGGTCAGGCCGGTGGCTTCCACCATGGAGCGCACGAAGTCGTATTCGGCGTCGGTGGCGGGCATGATACCGGTCCAGCCGTAGAAGTCGTTGGAGCCGATCGAGGAAGCCCAGGCATCGGTCTTGGCGAATTCAACCAGAGCGGTTTCGATCTGAGCGCGCAGGTCGGCGGGGAATTCGGGGCCGAAGGCCATGGTGTCGTTGGGGATGGCGTCGGAAATGGCCAGGATGCGCACCTTCTGCATCACATCGGGGGCCTCGGCGCGGATGTTGGCGCGGGCGTCCAGAACACGCCAGCCGTCGCACAGCAGTTTCTTGCCTTCAGCGTCGGGGGCGCAGTTGGGGATGGAAGCCTCGGGCACTTCGTACATGTCCGGGGTGACCTTGCCGGCAGCGTAGTCTTCATACGTGAAGGCCGATTTGCCTTCGGGATTGAGCGGCACGGAGTAGAACACGGTGCCAAAGTCCACTTCACCGTTGTAGACGGCGGTGACGGTCTGATTGTGGCCGCCGGTCTGAACTTCTTCGCCGGGGGTGATGCCCAGATCCTTGAACATGACCAACGGAACCATGTAGCCGGAGGTGGAACCGACGTCGCCGTAACCCCACTTCTTGCCGTTCAGGTCTTCGAGGGTCTTGATGTCGCTGTCGCGCGCGACGATGAATTCAGCCCAGTACACCGGGTAGCCGTAGCGCACAGCCTTGAAGGCCACGTCCACGCCGCACAGCTGGCTGGCGAGGGCATAGCCCAGGCCGGGGATGAAGGCCATGGTGTCGGAGGGGGAAGCGCACATTTCTTCGATGGTCGCGGCGTAGGAGGTCGGCACGCTGACTTCGAAGGTCAGGCCGGTGGCCTGTTTGAGGGCGTCGGCCATCACCTGGCCGCCCGTGGTGATCACATTGGCATCAACCGACGGGACGAACAGAACCTTGATGGGGTGTTCCGGAGTGCCAACCGCAGGGGCGGGAGCTTCGGTGGGAGCCTCGGTGGGGGCTTCGGTGGGAGCTTCGGTCACAACCGGAGCTTCGGTGGGGGCTTCGGTCGCAGCCGGAGCTTCGGTGGCGGGGGTACCGCATGCCGTCAGCAGCATGGAGCCGATCAGCATGATCGCCAGGACAAGGAACATCGAGCGTTTGAACATGGACTTTTCTCCTCCAAAGAGAAATATGGGAGGCGTGGGGGCCTCTCACGGGTTGGGGCTGCTCAGCATTGAACAGCCCTTTATCCAGTGATTATAACCAAATATCCGGATTGTAAATATTAGAATTTGGGGCAATTTCCCGACCCTCCGTACCGTCAAAATTCCCTTGACAGGGTGCAAAGACAGGTTTATATTCAAGCCCGCTTAACTAATACGGAGGCTTAACTAATTTCTATGACCGATGACTTTTTAGGCGTCTTACACCAGTGGATTGAAGTTTATATGCGCCGCTCGATGCGCGATTTCATCCAGTTTACGAAAGAAAACGGCCTGTCCATGCCGCAGTTCAACAGCCTGATGCACCTGAAGCGCAAAGGCAGCAGCGCCGTGTCGGACATCGGCGAGCACCTGGGCGTGACGACCGCGGCAGCCAGCCAGATGGTGGAACGCATGGTGCAGCAGGGCTGGCTGGAACGCACGGAAGACCCCGCCGACCGGCGCGCCAAGCGCATTGCGCTGACGGATAAAGGCCAGGCCATGATTGGCATGAGCATTCGCGCGCGCCAGAAATGGCTGGACGAGCTGGATGGTGTGCTGAACGAGGATGAAAAGGCGCAGGTCACTGCCGCACTGCGTATTTTGCTAGAAAAATCCTCACTGGTGGATGAACGCCTGGAGATTGGCTGTTGAAAGCCGGATTCGCTTCCGATTCCATGTTGCAACGTTCAGGAGAACGGCATCTATATGTTGAAATTAGCTAAATATCTTAAGCCTTATCTTCCCATGATCCTGTTGGCGGTGGTGCTGCTCTTCACCCAGGCCATGTCCGAACTGGCACTGCCGGACTACATGTCGCGCATTGTCAATGTGGGCATTCAGCAAGGCGGCGTGGAAAGCGCCGTGCCGCAAGCGCTGCGCGCCACCACGATGACGCGCCTGACGGCGGTGATGAGCGCGCAAAATCGCGACCGTGTTCTGGCGGCCTACACTCGTGTGGAGCCGGACTCGGCCGATGCCGCGGCAAATATTAAAGAATACCCTGTGCTGGCGAACGAGGCCGTGTACGTACTGGGTGCCGTGGATACCGCCGAACGCGACGCGTTGAACCCCATTGTGGGCAAGGCGCAACTGGCGGTGGCCGGACTGGAAAAAGCGATGAGCGACCCGCAGGCTGCCGCGCAAATGGCGCAAAGCGCCGGGCTGGATCTGTCGCGCCTGCCGCCTGGAACGGACCTGTTCACTGTGCTGGCCAACCTGCCGGATGCGCAGCGCGGGCCGATTTTGGCGGCGATCGATGGCAAGTTTGCCGCGATGAGCGACAGCATGATTGTGCAGTCGGCTGCCCGGCTGGTGAAGGACGAGTACGCCGCACTGGGCCTGTCCGCCGATCACCTGCAGACGCAATACATCCTCAAAACCGGCGGCATCATGCTGCTGATCTCGCTGCTTTCGGTGGCGTGCGCCATCAGCGTGGGCTTTCTTTCGGCGCGCACCGCGGCGGGCGTCTCACGCGATTTGCGCAAGCACACCTTTGAAAAGGTGGAGAGCTTCTCGGGCGCCGAATTTGACCGCTTCCCCACCGCTTCGCTGATCACGCGTTCCACCAACGACATCACCCAGATTCAGATGGTGGTGATGATGATGATTCGCATGGTGTTCTACGCGCCGATCATGGGCGTGGGCGGCATCATCCGCGCCTTCAACACGGACGCATCCATGTGGTGGATCATCGCCGTGGCAGTGGCCATTTTGCTGACCCTGATTCTGTCGGTTTTTTCCATCTCGCTGCCCAAGTTTAAGATTGTGCAGAGCCTGATCGACTCGTTGAACCGCGTGACGCGCGAAAACCTGACCGGTATGATGGTCATCCGCGCCTTCAACATGCAGGATTTTGAAGAGCAGCGCTTTGACCAGGCCAATGGCGAGCTGACCCGCACCAACCTGTTCATCAACCGCGTGATGGTGGTGATGATGCCGATGATGATGCTGATCATGAACGGCGTGACCCTGCTGATCATCTGGGTGGGGGCGCATCAGGTGGCGCAATCCAACATGCAGGTCGGCGATATGATGGCCTTCATGCAGTATGCCATGCAAATCCTGTTCTCGTTCCTGTTCCTCTCGATGATGTTCATCATTCTGCCGCGCGCGTCGGTTTCGGCCGGGCGCATCGCCGAAGTGCTGGAGACCGAACCCTCCATCCGTGATCCCCAACAGCCGCGCCGCTTGCCCGCGCCGTTCAAGGGCGTCATCGAGTTTCGCGACGTTTCCTTCCGCTACCCGGGGGCCGAAGCCGACGCGTTGTGCAACATCAACTTCACCGCGCGTCCCGGACAGACCACCGCGTTCATCGGTTCCACCGGCTCGGGCAAATCCACGGTGGTCAATCTCATCCCGCGCTTTTATGATGTGACCGGCGGCGCCATCCTGCTGGACGGCGTGGACATTCGCGAGGTGACGCAGCACGATCTGCGCGATAAGATCGGCTATGTACCGCAGAAAAGCTCGCTGTTCTCGGGCACGATTGAGAGCAACCTGCGGTATGCCGATGAAGAGGCCGGCATGAGTACGCTGGACGAAGCGGCGGACATTGCCCAGGCGTCCGAGTTCATTCGCGAAAAGACGGACGGGATGGCTACCGAAATTGCCCAGGGCGGCACGAACGTCTCGGGCGGCCAAAAACAGCGCCTGTCCATTGCGCGCGCGCTGGTCAAGAGAGCGCCGATTTACATCTTTGACGACAGTTTTTCCGCGCTGGATTTTAAGACCGATTCGGCCCTGCGCCGCGCGCTGCGTGAGAAAACCGC
>DAOUGY010000344.1:0-3032 GCA_034428975.1 Anaerolineaceae bacterium
ATCGACGTGGCAAAATCGACCGGCGCGTTGGAAAGCTGCTGTAAAGCGCCGTACAGGTTGTTCATGTAGGACACAAACGCCACGATCGTGCCAATGGTAAAGGCGCCGCGAATCACCAGGTAACCACCAATGCCGTACACCAACGCCAACCCCACCGCGCTCAGCAAGCCGATGGAGGTCATCAGAATGGCGCGCCACACCGCCCGGCGAATGCCCAGGTCGCGCACTTCTTCGGCGCGGGTTTCAAATCGCGCAATCTCCTCGCCGCGCCGGCCAAACAGTTTCACCAACAGCGCGCCGCTGATGTTGAGCGTTTCGTGCATCATGGCGTTCATCGCGGCGTGAGCTTCCATGTCTTTACGCGCAAAATCGCGCAGGGTACCGCCCATACGCCGTGCCAGCAGGAAGAACAGCGGGAAAACCAGCAGACTGATCAAGGCCAGGCGCCATTCCAGTGAAAACATCAAGGCCAGCACCGCCGCCGCTTGAAGGGTATTGGTGATGATGCCCACGATGGTATTGCTGATGGCATTCTGCGCGCCGACCACGTCGTTGTTCAGGCGGCTCATCAGCTCACCCACACGCGTGTGCGTGAAAAAGCGCAGCGACATGCGCTGCAGGTGGTTGTACAGCGCCGAACGCAGGTCAAAGACCACCCCTTCGCTCACCCGCGCGCTCAAATTGCGTTGCACGATATTGACCGCCGCACTGGTCAGCGGCAGCAGAAAAATGGCCGTCACGTTGCGCAGCAATCGCGGGATATCTTTATCCGGCAGGGCGTGATCAATCAAATCACGCAAAACCAGCGGGGTCAGCATGGATAACCCCGTGGCGATCAAGATCAAGACCAGTGTGCCGGTGATCTGCCAGCGATACGGCCTGGCATAGCGCAGCACGCGCTTGATCAGACCCGGCGTCAGGCGCGGTTTTTCGTCGCCCGCATCGATAAAACTTTTCCAACCGCTGCTGCGCAGCCCCATGTATTCCTCCGTATTTAATTCCCCGCGTTGATTATACGCCCGACCATCCTTCCCCACCCACGTCTGCGCGGCGCAATAATAACGCGCTCCCGGATGCCGGGAGCGCGTTATGTGATCCATCGATCGTATGTTAGCGCACCTGTTTAAAATTGATCAGCACCAGGTTGCGCTGGCAATCTTCAAACGTGTCAAAATATATTGGCTCGGACAGGGGAATGCCCCCCTGATCATACAGGCGCACGTAAAGAGTACCCTGCGATCCGGTCAGGCTGTCGGGCAGTTCGATCAAATAGTGCGGGTTTTGCCCGCCGTTCTCGTCGCGCGTCACCGCTTGCATATCGCGCATCGAGCGGTTGTTCAGGTAACCACCCAGCCGCACCACCAGGCCAAATTGCGGCGCGTTTTTCAGGTCAAACACCTGTCCCTCAATCCCCAGCCAGGTGCAGCTCTTTTCGGAATAAAACCGCGCGGCATCCACGGCGATGATGTTGCCCATGGGTATGAACGGGAAGGAGGATGAAACCGCGGTGCTGGTGGGCGTGGGGGTGATGATCTGGTCGCTGGAAAAACCGGTCGGCAGGTAGACCTGCGGGGTGGCCGTGTCAGTGGGCGGCACCGGTGTGGCGGTGGCGGTCATCGTCGGCGTAGGCGTCCAGGTGGGCGGCATGATGTAGGGGGTTTGGGTAGCGGTGGGCAGCACCAGTCGTTCGGGCAGGCTGGGCGGCCGCAAAATATTGATCGGGTTGCCCGGATCGATGAAGATCACCAGAAACACGGCGGCTGCCGCCAGCGTCGCCAGCACAAGAAAAATGCTGAGCAGATTCCAGAGCGCGTCGGAAGATTGGCGGTTCGGTTTGCGGTTGGCGTTTGGCATCAGCCCAATTATCCTTGATGGTTGAGGGTGGCGGTGCCGAAATTCTGTTAAGGCAGCAGAATCTCGACGGTGGCGGCAGCGCGTTGCTGCGTCAACCAGTCTTGCAGCGCGCGCGTTTGCAGCGTTTGCAGGGCATCCGGTGCCAGTTTGCGCGCCGGATTACGGTCAATCACCTGGATGATGTGCCAACCGATGGCGCTCTCGATCACCGCGCTGTACTCGCCGGGCTGTAGGGCAAAAGCGGCCTCTTCAACCTCCGGCTGCACCAGGTAGCCACGCGGGAACCAGCCCAACTCACCACCGGTCTGACCGTCGTACCGTAAGGCCTGTGTTGCAAAATCTGCGCCAGTTTGCAATGTCTGGTAAATTTGCTGTGCCAGATCGGCATCGAATACCAGAATCTGGCGGGCATGCACCTGTTCAGCTTCTGTGGGCACCGCCGCAGTAATCTGATCGCGTTGCCAGGCCGCCAGCATGGCACGGCGCAATGCGGCGCGGAAGGTCTCGGGATCATAGAAATTCGCTTGCAGCCAGGAAGTCAGCGCCGCATCGCCACCCGCCTGAGCGGTCAAATCGGTCAGTCGCTTCTGCACGTCCTCGTCAGTGATCGTATGCCCGGCTTGCAGCGCCGCCTGGTCCAACAGGGCTTCCTCCACCTGTTGATCCAGCACCGTCTTCCGCTGGTCGGCTTCGCTCAACGTGCTGCCCGACGCCTGCAGGCGTTTCAACTCGGCGTCGAAATCCGATAGCAAAATTCCCTCGCCGTTCACGCGGGCCGCCAGCGGCACGCTGGTGGGCGTGGGCGCAGCGGGTGTATCGCTAGGCGCGGGGGATGCTGCAACCGTTTCCGCCGTCGGACTGGCCTGAGGCTTAGGGGTACAGGCTGCCAGTATCGCCAGCAGCATAGACATCACAATTAGTAGAGAGATTTTTGAGCGCATCGGATTGATTATACTTGAATCTGCCGCCTCTCCGACTTTCCATTTTTGTAGGCTGGCATCGTCAACAATCAGGCCGCGCCTTGCGGCGCGGCCTGTTCGGGTTTATGGGTTCAAACCGTCGGCTTAGTACTCCGGAGCGGGAGCGGGCATCGGTTTGTCTTTTTCGGGCACGTCGGTGATCAGGGCCTCAGTGGTCAGGATCATCGCGGCGATCGAAGCGGCATTTTCCAGCGCGCC
>DAOUGY010000345.1:0-1754 GCA_034428975.1 Anaerolineaceae bacterium
CCGTCACCAGCGCAATCAGGCTGTCGGCGACGATCATCACCACGCGCCGGTTCCAACGATCCACCAGCGCGCCGGCAAAGGGCGAAAGGAACACTTCGGGCAGCAGCGCCACCAGCGTGGCGGTGGCCAGCACCGCCGCCGAGCCGGTGGATTGCGTCAGGTACCAGACCAGGGCAAAGGACACCAGACCGCTGCCAAGCAGGGAAAAAACCTGCGCGCCCCAGATGGGGGCAAAGCGGCGCAGCCAGGGTTCGGAGAAACTGAATTTGGGGGTTTGAGCATCCATGCGACGATTCCTGTAAGTGGCAATAAATACACGACACACAGGAAACGCTCCCTGCGTGGTGGTATGTGGGTTGAGTTGCAGCGCGTTAAAGGGGGGAACGGCCGGTTGGCCTATTCGATAAACACCTCGACGTGCTCGCCGTCTTCTTCATCGAAGACGTCCACAATTTGGCCAATCTCGCCCGAATTGATAAATTCGCCGAGCTGATCGATGGACAGACCTTCCACCTGGGGCGCGAAGCGCATGCCCATCTTCAGGCCGGTGTTGACCATGCTGAGCGGCAGGCGCACATTGACGCGCGTTTTTCCGGTGTCGGTGTCGGTGACGCGCACACGCAGCCAGCGACCGGCAGGGGAGGGCGGCGCAGGCGGAATCGGCGTTTTGGGCGCGCGCGGACCGGCGGCGGCTTCCAGCATATTGAGCAATTCAGTGGCTTCTTCTGCCGTGATTTTGCCTTCCTGCACCATCTTGAGTACTTTTAATCGTTCTTCACTGCTGGCCATAATACCCTCCTGAATGCGTTAATTTCCTGCCTCGGCTTCCTCGCGCAGCCCCTTCAAGCGGCGTTGGGCTTCATCCCAATTGATCGCGCCCTGGTCGAGATCTTCCAGGATGCGGCGGCGGTCCTCCGCCGTCAGACGAAAGGCCGGAGCTTCATCGCGGTCGGGTTCAAAACCGAGCGCGCGGACAATGTCATTCAAGCGGCTGCGCAGCGTGGGGTACGACAGGCGCATTTCCTGTTCCATGCGGTTGAAACGCCCTTCGCAGCGCACAAAGGTCAGCACAAATTGCACCTGCTCGGGGGTCAGTGCCGCCAACGGGTTATCTCCGGCGTTGAACACGCCTTCGATGGTGGTGTCGCAGGCCGGGCAGTGCAGGCGTGTGACGGTTAATTCGGTGCTGCACACCGGACACTTTTTGAGAAGTGAGTTCATCGTACCTCCGTTGAGGAATAGCCGTATCCGCGCTGCGGTTCGGCCAGTGTTTTTAGATAAGTGCCGGCGGCGATCAGGCGGTTGGCCAGAGCCAGCAGTAAAATTCGACTGGCCGAAATGGTGGCGCGCCCGTGAAATGAGCTTTGCGGCGGCGTGAAGGGCGCAGGGCAAACCGGAGCGGGTTGGATCGCACCGGCTACATCCCAACGGTTTCCATAATTCATCATCGCAACCTCACCTTTCCCATAAGAGACATTAAAGCCATCTTTTTATTTCTAAAGCTATTTTAGCAGAAAGTTAAATAATGTCAATAGGTTGTTTTGATTTTTCCAAACATTTATGAATATTCTTGATGCCGGCTTTGATTTTTCTCAAAAACGCCGGCACCGGCCTTCATTTTCGCCACAAATCGGCCTAAAGCGGTACAATTTAACCGCTCCAGGCTGCCCAACCGCAGCGCAAGAGACTTCTTTCGAAAGAGACGCCGGCATGGATAGACGAAAAATCACCCTGGGCCACCTCAGCGCCATCCT